>JAOTZM010000082.1 GCA_029861345.1 Candidatus Nitrosopumilus sp. | reverse complement strand
AAAAATTCAGAAAACCCCTTTTACATGATGAGGGATTCTGCAACACTAAAAGAAGGAGTTCATCTTGATTTGTATAGAACTCTTTCAAATCGTTCATTTCAAATCTATGCATTCAGTCAAAAATATACCAACTTTTCACTAAACAGTGTCTCAAAGGCTTTGCTTGGTAAGGAAAAGATTGACTATGGACTAGAGTTTGACCAGTTAAGCCTCTACCAAACTGCAAATTATTGCTACAACGATGCCCTTCTGACCTATGAGCTTACCAGTTTCAACAATGATTTGCTGATGAACTTACTTGTGATTATTGCAAGAATTGGAAGAATGCCAATTGACGATATTGCAAGAATGGGGGTGTCACAATGGATTCGAAGTTTGTTATATTATGAACACAGGAAAAAAAATTATCTAATCCCAAAAAGAGCAGAGCTTGAAAGAAGATCTGAAGGAGTAATGTCAGATGCCGTGATAAAAGATAAAAAATATCGAGGAGGTCTTGTTGTTGAACCTAAAGAAGGAATTCATTTTGATGTAGTGGTCATGGACTTTGCAAGTCTGTATCCAAGTATCATTAAAGTTAGAAACATTTCATATGAGACAGTAAGATGTAGTCATGAAGATTGTAAGAAAAATACAATTCCACAAACAAATCATTGGACATGCTCAAAGAAAAATGGACTAACATCAATGATTATTGGCTCATTAAGAGATTTGAGAGTAAACTACTACAAGAGTTTATCAAAAAAAGAGACCCTAACTGATGAGCAAAGACAGCAATACACAGTAGTCAGTCAAGCACTTAAGGTGATTCTAAATGCCAGTTATGGCGTTATGGGGGCTGAGATATTTCCTTTGTATTTTCTTCCTGCAGCAGAAGCAACAACTGCGATTGGGAGATATACGATTTTGGAGACAATTAAAAAATGTGAAGGAACAGGTATTGAAGTTCTCTACGGAGATACGGATTCGCTATTTATCAAAAATCCAACCCAAGAACAAATTCAAAAAGTAATAGAACAAGCAAAAAAAGATCATGGTGTAGATTTAGAAATTGACAAGACATACAGATATTGTGTACTAAGTAACAGAAAGAAAAACTATCTAGGAGTAACAAAGGATGGAAAAGTAGATGTAAAGGGACTTACAGGAAAGAAATCACACACACCACCATTTATCAAAAAATTGTTTTACGACTTACTTGATGTGTTATCCAAAGTTCAAACAATAGAAGATTTTGAAAAAGCAAAAAGAGAGATCTCAGAAAAGATTGCAACGTGCGGCAAAAGAATAGAAGCAAAAGAGATACCGCTAGAGGAACTAACATTTAATGTAATGCTTAGCAAGGCACCTTCAGAATATGTAAAAACAATTCCTCAACATATCAGGGCAGCAAAACAATTAGAAACAATTAGGGAGATAAAGAAAGGAGACATTATTTCTTTCATTAAAATTCTAAACAAGCCAGGAGTAAAGCCAGTAGAGATGGCAAAAAAAGAAGAGATTGATTCTAAAAAATACATGGAATTTATGGAATCAACACTGGAACAAATAACATCATCTATGGACTTGGATTTTGATACAATTTTAGGAAAACCAAAGCAAACAGGGCTAGACGAATTCTTTTGGAGCTAGTGTAAAATATGGAAATAGATGGAACATTACTGACTCTACTTGGAACAGCTGCTGGAATCTTAATTCTCACTGGATGGGTAGAGCAGATTTACAAGGGATACAAAACAAAGAGCCTAAAAGACGTTTCAAAATTTCTAATGATCTTTATTTCTGCAGGAGCCATTTTATGGTTAATTTATGGTATCATAGTATCAGACATATTCATCATAGGCACAAATATTGCAGCAATAGTTCTAATGATGATAGTTTTAGTGATGAAGAAAGGATATGATAGACAATCAAAAACAAATAATTCTAATCAAGGATTAAATAGAATATAAAAAGGCTAATAGAAGGATGTTTGTTATTAATTGTAAAAATTATGAAGAGATTTCAGGTGAAAAAATCATCAAATTTGTAAAAACAGCAGAAAAAGTTTCAAAAAAATTCAATATGAAAATTGCAATTTCACCACCACAACATCTAATTGGATTAGTTGCAAATAGTTCAATTCCAATTTTAGCTCAACATGTTGATGACTCAAAAGTTGGAAGCACTACAGGTTTTGTGATTCCAGAATTATTAAAAAAATCCAAAGTCAAAGGATCACTAATCAACCATAGTGAACATCGAATTTCAAGTAAAGAGATTCAAAAGCTGATTTTAAAGTTAAAAGAACTAAAGATGACATCAATTGTATGTGTAAAAGATGTTGCAGAAGCTAAAAAATATGCAAAGCTAAATCCAGATTACATTGCAATAGAGCCTCCAGAATTAATTGGTTCAGGAAAGGCAGTCTCAAAAGAAAAACCAGAGTTAATTACAAAAGCTGCACAGGCCGTAAAGAGTGCAAAAAATAATACAAAACTACTTTGTGGTGCAGGAATTGTTTCTGGAGAAGATGTTGCAAAAGCAATAGAATTAGGATCTAAAGGGATACTAGTTGCAAGCGGAATTATCAAAGCAAAAGACTGGAATGGTATAATGTCTGAATTTGCTAAATCAATGGTTTAATACCCCCTTTTTCAGACTTGATAATCGTAAAAAATGAAACAAGTTTATTTTTATGATGAAGGAGACGGTAGAAACAAGAAACTCCTAGGAGGAAAAGGAGCGGGTCTGTGTGAAATGACCAGACTAAAGTTGCCAGTCCCACCAGGTTTTACCATTACTACTGAAGTTTGCAAAAAATACTATGAAAATAACAAAAAACTGCCAAAAACACTCATGGCTGATGTAAAAAAGAACATTGTAAAAATTGAAAAAAGAACAGGAAAAAAATGGAATTCCAAATCAAACCCCTTACTAGTATCAGTTAGATCAGGAGCAGCAATGTCCATGCCAGGAATGATGGACACCATATTGAATTTAGGATTAAATGATGATACAATAATTGGCCTTATAGAAAAAAGCAAGAATCCTAGATTTGCATGGGATTCTTACAGGAGATTTATCCAATTGTTTGGAAAAGTTGTTTTTAGTGTAGATGATAGAAAATTTGATGAGATCTTAGATTTTGCAAAAGAAAAACAAAGGATTACAGAAGATAGTGCACTAAATGTCGATTCTCTCAAAGAAGTTGTTTCACAATACAAGAAAATTTGTGAAAAACATACAGGAAGAAAATTTCCCTCTGATCCTACAGAACAAGTTGAGCTTGCAATTAAGGCAGTTTTTGGAAGTTGGATGGGTGAAAGAGCTCTAGTCTACAGAGAGAAGAACAACATTACAAAAGACATTGCTGATGGAACTGCAGTTAACATTGTATCCATGGCATTTGGGAATATGGGAGATGATAGTGCAACAGGTGTTGTATTTACAAGAAACCCAGGTGATGGTACAAATCACATCTACGGAGAATACCTAGTCAATGCACAAGGCGAAGACGTAGTAGCAGGTGTTAGAACAGGAAAACAAGTAGATGAAATGAAAAAAGAGATGCCAGACTCTTACAAACAACTTGCAAAAACATGTGAAAGATTAGAGAAACACTACAAAGAGCCACAAGATATTGAATTTACAATCGAGCAAGGAAAATTCTATTTGCTACAAACAAGAAATGCAAAGATGAATGCCGTAGGAATGGTAAAGACATCAGTCGACATGGTTAAAGAAAAATTAATTGATAAAAATAGGGCACTGACAAGACTACATGCAGAACAACTAGAACAATTACTCCACAAAAGAATTGACCCAAAGGAAATTAAAAATTATACACAATTAGCAAAAGGAATTGCAGCATCACCAGGTGCAGCAAGTGGAATTGCAGTATTTGATGTTAAAAGAGCAACCTCAATGGGAGAAATAGGGGACAAAGTCATTCTAATCAGAGAAGAGACAAAGCCTGAAGACGTTCCGGCATTCTTTGAATCAGTAGGAATTCTAACCAGTAGGGGAGGCAAAACATCTCATGCTGCAGTTGTTGCTAGAGGAATGGGCAAGCCATGCATTGTCGGATGTGCAAATTTGAAGATTGATTATGACACCAAGCAATGCAATGTAGATGGAAGGGTAGTTCGAGAAGGAGACGCCATTACGATTGATGGGAGTTCAGGCATTGTGTACATTGGAGATATTCCAACAATAGAGCCTAAAATGACTTCAGATTTTAAACTGATTTTAGAATGGGCCCAAAAAGCAAAGAAAATAGGAATTAGAGCAAATACAGATACTCCAGAAGGAGCAAAACTGGCAAGAAAATTTGGTGCTCATGGAATTGGATTGTGCAGAACTGAGAGAATGTTCAACGGAAGTGACAGAATCGGTATGTTTGTGGATATGATAATGGCTGAAAACATTGAGGAAAGAAACAAGGTTCTAAAAAAGCTAGGTCAACTGCAAAAGAGCGACTTTGTTGAAATCCTAAAAGCAATGGAAGGATACGAAGTTACAATCAGATTACTAGATCCTCCATTACATGAATTCTTGCCAAACCCCGAAGAATTAGCAGAAAAGATCCACAAATTGGAATTAAAGAAAGCAACTGATGAAATCAATGAAGCAAAGATTGTTCTAAAGAGAGCAAGAGAGCTTGCTGAAATTAACCCAATGATGGGACATAGAGGAGTTAGAGTAGGGGTGACATATCCAGAAATTTATGAGATGCAATTGCGTGCAGTCTTTGAAGCACTAGTGGAATTAACAAAGAAAAAAGTAAAAGCTCATCCACAAATTATGATTCCACAGATCAGCAGCATTGCAGAATTAAACCACATAAAGAAAATTTATGATTCCATCAAAAAAGAAATGGAAACTAAACACAAAATGAAGCTAAAGATTAATTTTGGAACTATGATCGAAGTAGTCAGGGCAGCACTGACTGCAAATGAGCTTGCAGATACTGCGGAATTCTTTAGTTTTGGTACAAACGACTTGACACAGGGAACATTTAGCTTCAGTAGAGAAGATGTAGAGGGAAAGTTCCTTCCAGAATATTTGGAAAAAGAACTTCTTGAGAGAAACCCATTCCAATCAATTGATGTCAATGGTGTTGGCAGTCTGATGAAAATTGGTATTTCTAATGGTCGCAGTGTTAGACCAAACATGGAAGTTGGAATATGCGGAGAACATGGAGGGGATCCAAACTCCATCAAATTCTGTCACGGTGAAGGTTTCAGTTATGTAAGTGCATCCCCACACAGAATCCCAATCGCAATTATCGCTGCAGCCCAAGCAGCAATTGAGCAACCAAAAAAGACAAGATCAAAGAAAAAATAATACATTTTAAAACCAATCAGACCTATTTCTAAACAAATTGCTACCCAGAATTGACTCCATAAAACAGATGAGACAGAAGATAGGGATTACTCAGAAAAATCTTGCCATGATGACAGGTGTAAGTACGTCAATGATTAATCAGGTAGAATCAGGTAGAAGTCAACCAAGCTATGAAACAGCAAAGAAAATTTTTGACAGTCTATCACAGCTGGAAGGAAAATCATCATCACATACTGCAGGGGATTTTTGCAGCAAGGATATTGTAAAGCTAAAACCCACCAACACGCTTCATGATGCAATTAAAAAGATGCATCAGTTATCAATTAGTCAGATTCCTGTTTTTAGCAATTCAGATGTTGTAGGAATGGTGTCTGAAGATGGAATTGTAAAACATTTGGCAGACATAGGAGAAGCAGAATTGAAAAAAGCAAAGCTGGCAGACACTATGGACTCTGTTCCCCCAATAGTAGACTTTGATACTCCAGCGAATGTTCTTGTTCCATTAATTAGATACACAAAATGTATTCTAGTTTCAAAGAAATCAAAGATTGTAGGAATCATTACAGCATCAGACACACTGAAAATGATGGAATGATTATTCTTTAGGATTAGTGAAGTTAAACAAGCTTATCCTCTACTTATTTTTAAGTAGGTTGCACCATGGTTCGCCTTATCTAGCATATTTCCCCCAAACTTCTAATTGAAAAATTGGATTAAAAGAATAACTATAGTTTAGAAAAAAGAAACAGTAGTATTTACCTAGTTTTCTTTGTGATTTTCCATTTAGAACTGGTTTTTTTCTTCCTAGCTGTCATTTTTTTCTTTGTAGCTGCCGTTTTCTTCTTTAGAGATTTCTTTATAGCTGCTTTCTTTGTTCCTGGTTCCTTTATCCATGGTTTCTTTTGTACTGGTTCCTTTATCCATGGATTTGGTATGGGTTTTGTTCCTGTCGAAAAGACGATGCTCGCTACAACAAGGCGGTGGTTTGAGCCCCCTTTAGGCCTGGCGCCGCCGTCGACCGTCCGTGGCTTATCTACTGCGAGTATGTGATCGATCTTCTTATACACCCGTGATTCGTTGGGTGGTGGTTTAGGGCTCCATGTATACTCGCGGTCTAGATCCGTTTGGTACCACCCAGTAGTCTCTGGATTCTCGTGGTTGAAGTCACCAGCAATGATGCCATTAGTCACCTCTTTGTGAAGTTGGTTAACGTGTGTGTCACTCCATGTAGCACGTGTGTGTACATTGGTGATCTTGGCATTGTGGTATCTGATCTGCATGTAGCCCCACCAGTCCACGCTCGATCCGAAGCGTTCTCCGCTCAGCTTTTTTACATTGAAAAATTTGTCAGAAGGAGAACCAAGGATACAGATGGTGGAACCAAGGAGCCCAAAATAATGGAAGAAGGTCCACCAGCCCTCACCAAGAGCATTCAGTTCCTTGACCAGGAGGTGGCAGGTGTGTACATCAAGTTCTTGGAGGCAGATCACGTTTGCCTTGTACCTCTTGACCTCATCCAACACGAAATCCACGACATCCTTGTCTCTGTCGAGGTTCCTGTAACTGTTATCTGTGTTCCAGCTGACGATACGGAACTCAAAATTGTCATACAAAGGCTTCAGCGGTTGCGATTTGTCGGTAGCTCTTGTTATTTTATTTGAAGACATTAGTTAGAATAAGTCCCAGTTGAATAAAAATAAAAAAATTGGGATATCCATGTAGACACGTCCGCTCTTTCAGATGAATTAGTTGACTGTGCATATCCAAATCCCACTTGTAGCAATAAGATGATTACTGCAATTACAATTGTTGCATGTATTGGTTCTAGTCAAAATACGTCCATGAATCAAATCCTAGAGTATTACTCTAAGAGAAGTATTAGAAAAAAGAAAAAAAAGTTATTGTCGTATTTTT
>JAOTZM010000081.1 GCA_029861345.1 Candidatus Nitrosopumilus sp. | reverse complement strand
GGATTGTAAATTTGTATTTTGAGGATCAACATATCCTATTACAGTAAAGGGAAACATCTTACCTAACAGGGTATTATTCCAAAAATATTCAGTTGCGCTTATTCCATCTGAATAAAGATATTTTTCTAGTGGTTCTTCTGCGATTCTCATAAACCACTGTTTTTTAGATTCATCCCCACCACCTTCTAGAATGTAGAGTGACTGATCTGAAGGAACGTCAATCTTTTGTCCTGCTACAAATATCAGTACGTAATCAGCATCCATTTCTTGTAATTTATTCCAGGCTTTATCAGGAGGACTAAGAAATGTTTTTGCAATTTCGGATATTTTTTTGGAATCTATTGTTGCATTGTCTGCCAAGGTTGCTCTTTCTGATAATGTAGTGATCCAATAACCATAATCCCACCAAGCAACAATTACAGAGTCTTCAGGTGTATTTTCCTTTATCCACTCCAATGAATCTTTCCAATCATCAGTAACAATAGCATATGCAGTTCCACCATTCAAAATTGTTGCGGGGCTTTTTACGCTATCAATCCAGTTTCCATTTACCGGTATAACTAGGGGAGAAAAAAGCAGAGCTGTTATTACCATAACATAAGAGATCTTTGTAGAGTTTCTGATTTGATTAGATTCAGATTTTCTTTGTAAGATTTCTTTTGTAAGAAGGGATAAGCCAACAGATGACAGAATTATGATTGATATAGATGCAAAAACTTCTAGACGTACAAATGCTGAACTAACATATACTCCTAGTAATCCGATTGTCAATGCAAATGCTATCATGTCATTTTTTAGATTTTTAGTTTTCCTGCTTAGGATTAACCATACTCCAATACCAGCAAATATCATCAACACCGAATGAAAGAAAAATGATTGTGCTAATGTTGTTGTAGCGTGCTCTGAAACTGAATCCACGAGAGGATCTGTCGTAGTAAGAAATGGGTTAATTGCATTTAGGTACCTATAACTAGGCAGCGGTAAGAATTCAGAATCAGCGTTTACTACAATCAGTATTGAACCAACAGTTAGAAGTACAAATAGAAAAAGTAGACTGTTTCTTGTTTGATTTTTAATATTACTAACCTTTTGAATTATTGTGGTAGCTACTAGAAATCCTGTTGGGACAATCAGCGAGAATCCTCCTAACCCAAATACAAAATCTATCCCAGGTCTCTCAAACAAAACAATGGTTAGCAGAAAGGATCCCACAAACAGCGGAACGCTCCAAATTAAGAAGGAATGATCTTTTCTAACAAACGGAAGAGCGAGAATAAAAACTCCAATAGGTATAATAAAAAATTGAATTCCTCCCCAAGAAGATAGTCCAAAACCCAACAAAATGCCCCCTGCAACCAATTTTAAAATGGTAGTTTTCTTGTTTTCAGATTTTATTCCGCTGAGAAATAAATAGAGTCCAAGTAATCCATAGAAAAGTCCTAAAGGCTCTGATTTGAACCATCCAAGTGTACCTCTAATTACAATAGGAATAGATACTGAGTAAAATAATGCGGCAAAAAGACCTGCAGTTGTTCCACCAATTACTCGGACTAGTGCAAAAATCACAATTGTTGTCAAGGATCCAAATACCACAGGAAACAAAATTGTAAAATCATAAAGACTGGAATTTCCACCAAAGATTTGATAGGTCAAAGCAGCTGTTATGTGAAGCATTGTTTGCGAAGTTGCAGAAACATCCCTTCCATTTGGATGCCAGCTCATACTATCATGCCAATTGAAATATTCGGTTAGTCCATTTTCAAGAAGATATTGAGTTGCTCGGAAATTAAAAAAAGGATCAAACTCATTTAGTTCATATCCATATTCAGCTCCTTGAGAACGAATTAAGAATGAAACTGAAAAGGCAATTATCAAGATTCCAATTATCAATAGGTGATTTAATCTAAAATTAAAATTCCCAATTCCTAATAACTTATCTTGGGTAATCATCAAATGGACACTGATTCTAGTGGATAATATTCTTTTGAAAAAATTTTTTGATTTTAAAAAAATCTAATTCTACATTGTTGCTTGAGCAGCATCATGGAACATCTGACTCTTTGCACAACCAGCAGCAAGTTCATCACCTGCTCCACGTCTCATAAGACCTCTGTAAAGACCATCTTCAAGTTTTACACCTTCTCTTTGTTCCCATTCCTCTACAGTGATAGAGTATTTCTTTTGGATTCTGTCTCTATACCACTCAGGAATTACATTAAATGCACAGAATGGAACAATTCTAAGATCTGGTGTAAGATAGTGAATATCACATCTTTGTAATCTTTCTAAGTCTTCATTGTATTTGTCTTGGAAGTGCATCATACCAAGGAATAACCCTTTAACATGCCATGAACCAACTGAATCAAATGATCTCTTCATCAAGATGTTACCAAACATCTTTGCCAAATCTAATCCTGCTGGTTGTTTCTTTGTATCAACGAAGCCTTTGAGTTTTCTTACAACTTCAAGCATTGTAAAGTACTTATTTTTACCAGAACGAATTTCTTCTGCTTTATCTTCAAAGAGTTCTAACATTCCTTGAATGTCACAGAATTTAGTTAGTGGAACAAACTTTTTTGTTTCTTCATCTTCAAAGATGTATGTTCCTGCACCACAAGCAAAGTGAATTGATAGTTCGTATTTGGGTTTACTTGAGAATGCTTCAATTACATTTGTTAGTGGCATGCAACTTGGGACTGGGAACCAGTCATCAATAGTTACTTCACCATCTGTTTGTTCTTCAATTCTTTGGACACAATCAGGAACTGTGATTCTATATTTTTCACGTTCAGATTTGCCCATTCTTCCAGTAAGTGATACTGGCTGGAAGTTTACGGCATGAACTACATCCATGTTCTTTTGTGCATATCTGATAATTCCACCTAATTCATGATCATTAATTGATTTGATTACTGTTGGAACAAATACTACTGTAGTACCTGTCTTTCTACAACTATCAAGTGCATATGGAATCTCCCAATGATTCTTTGGGTTTGTTCTTGCAGTTACACCATCAAAACTAAGATACAGATTGTTACAGCCAGCAATTCTTACTTCTCTTGCAGCTTCTGGATCCATTGCGTGTCTGATACCATTAGTATTCATTTGAATATGATCAACACCTTCTTCTTTCATTATTTTGATGACATCAGCAATATCTTCTCTAAGCATTGGTTCACCACCGGTAATTTGCATAGAGTTTCCTGGAATTGGTCTTTCAGCCCTTAGAGTCTTCATCATTGATCTGACTTGAGTATGATCTGGCTCATACATGTAAGCGCCTTCAAGACCTTTCTTTACATAAAAGAAGCAGTACCAACATGTTAAATCACATCTGTTAGTTACAATCATGTTTGCCAGTCCACTGTGAGATAGGTGGTTTGAACACAATCCACAGTTGTTTGGACAGGAACACTTGTCAATCATTACGTTTGGGGCATGAGCACCTTTTCCATCCATCCAATATGTACTAAATTTCTTGTACATTTCATAAGAACCAAAGTATAATTCTTCACATTCACCATGTGTTGGACATACTTTGGACATGAAGACTTTGTTATCTCTCTCAAATACCTCTGCATCCAGAATCATGTTACAATCAGGACAGATACTTTGAGTAAATCTAATAGTGGATTTCTTACCTAAATTTTTGGTTGATTGATTTGATATTTGAATTAGAGCCATGCCTACATTGGGGATTTTTCTGAAATAGTATATAACGCATTTCATACTTGCCCCCGTGTGGAATTTAGGAGGTAGGAATACCTCATTTAAATATCAAAACTGATCGATTAGATCGCATGAGTATATCTGATAAAACAAGAAAGGCCTTAGAAAAAATTGGTCTTACTAGTTATGAAATCAGAACATTTACTGCTCTACTCAAATCAGGAGAACTGACAGCATCAGATCTTAGCCAAAAATCAGGAGTTCCATATTCAAAAATTTACGAAGTATTAGGAACTCTAGAAGATAAAGGTTGGATTGGCTCAGATGACTCAAGACCAACAAAATATTTTGCAAAATCACCATCAACAGGACTAGAAACTACGAAACAGAAAATGGAAAATGACTTTTCACAGAATCAGGGTGTAATTCTAAATGAATTAGTTCCATTGTATGAGAAAAGCGGAACAAGTGAGAGGCCAGACATTTGGGTACTTTCAGGTGCAATTAACATTGCTGCAAAGATTTTGGAGATGGTAGAGACTTGTAGAAATGAAGTAATGATTGCATTACCAGAAGCTGGAGAAGAACTTGTCAGACAGGCATTACCAAAATTAAGATCACTTCACGATAAAGGAGTAGACATTACAATACTTACTTCAGACAAAATGGATAAAGAATCCATCAAGGCAATCAAAAGAGTTGCAACTGTAAAAATTAAGAAAGGTTTGTTCGGAGGAGGCATAATATCCGACAAAAGATATGTTGTAATATTATTGGGTCCAGAAATAGCAGGTGCAAATTCTTCAGATGTTGTTGCAATTTGGGCAGATCATGCCGGATTAGCCGGATTTGCACGTCAATACTTCGAATATTTATTAAAAGACTCAAAGAAGATATAGATTATGGATATATTAAACGATGAAGAAATTTTATTTGTAGGAACTGCAGAAGCAGAGCATGTTGAGATGTATCTAAAGGCAATTTGGCATATCAAAGAAAGAAGAGAAGATGTTAAAATTAGTACTATTGCGAAAATGCTTAATGTTAGACAACCAAGCGTTGTTCAAATGCTCAAAAAATTAAACAGCAAAAATTTGGTTACTTACAACAAGGCAGGAGTAAGACTAACCGAAGATGGTGAAAAGATTGGTGCAAGTATGATGAGAAACAGTAGATTGTTGGAAGTTCTCATGGATAGCGCACTTAAAGTGGAAATTGATGAAGAAATGGTATGTGGAATTGAGCATCACATGAACAAGCAATTTACAGATGCTCTATGTACAATGTTAAAGCATCCAAGAAAATGTCCACATGATCATGAGATTCCAATGGGCGAATGTTGTAATGTTTCTTAAGTGAAATTATATCCCAAAAGATATATCATCTTAGAAATTGTATTCAAGTGTATGGCATGTTTTTGTGGATGTGAAACCTATGAAAAATATGATGAAGGATACAAGATTGCATGTGTAAAATGTGGGCATGGACCTCAAAATCATGATGAAGCATTTAGAGCTGCTGCCAGAAAAAATGAATCACAAAGTCAAAAACGTGATGCAGACTTTGGATAGAAACTATTCACCAATTATTTTAACCAAGACTCTTTTTGGTCTTTTTCCATCAAATTCTCCATAGAAAATTTGTTCCCATGGACCAAAATCTAATTCACCATTAGTAATAGCAATTACCACCTCTCGTCCCATTACTTGTCGTTTTAGATGAGCATCTGCATTATCTTCACCAGTTTTATTATGTTCATACTGATCAATTGGTTCATGTGGTGCCAAATCTTCTAACCATTTTTCATAATCTTGATGCAAACCACTTTCGTTGTCATTAATGAAAACGCTAGCAGTGATATGCATTGCATTTACAAGACATAGTCCTTCTTGGATTTTGCTTTTTGCAACTAGTTTTCTAATATCAGGAGTGATATTGACAAAGGCTCTTCGTGTTTTAACATGAAATGTCAAATGTTCTGTCAGAGAATTCATATTTTTTCAAGGAGAATCATCCATTAAAATCCTAAGGCAGGCTCAGAACTCAAGATCCTCATCATCATTCAAAGGGATAGGTTCATCACCGCCCGCAAGTCATATTCTAGGTAGATTCCTATTGAGTCTTTCAAGAAGCTTGATAAATGGCCAATAGTTCAACCATTCAAAATGGTTGCAATTGACACTCCATCTTCATTGGAAAGTTTTAGAAGATTTATCATCTCAAGCACATGCAAATCATATGCACCAAGAAGTTATTTGGATGATTTTGAGGTATTTGCAGAAAGAGAGGATAATTTGGGATCAATTTATGTAGAAGCAGCTGATAAAGTAACTTTAAAAAAAATTAGAGACATTACATTTGTAAACGCAAGAGATGTTCTTGGAATAATCTATAATTCAAAAAGTGGGAACACATCCCTAAAGTGGCGTCAATTGAGAAGAAATAATGGTAAAGTTACTGGCGAAGCATCTTCAAATTCTTTGATAAATTTGGCAGAATCAGGTGTTCTTACTTTAGATTGGGTTGAAAATTATCTGAAGAAAAAATTTGCAAAACCAGATACTGACGAAGTAGCAAGCTAAACTCTTTTGTTTTTGTAAACTAGAATAAATCATGATTACAAAGATTATTGATGAGAACTTAATTTCTGTTATGGCAGAAGATTCAGATGATCTTTTGAATCTACGTCGTATAATTAAAAAAGATGATAAGGTAATTGGAGATACAACAAGAGTACTAAAACAAGACAAAGATTATTCAAGACCTGATAAAGGAGAGCGAATTAAGGTCAGAATTGCATTAATGATAGAAAAAATATCACTTGATGATGTTCTAGATAGATTAAGAATTGGTGGAACAATTTATGAATCAAGTAATGAATCAGTATCACATGGATCACATCATTCATTTATTCTAAAAGTTAATGATGGAATTACCATTTCAAAGAAAAAATGGTTACCAATTGAAAAAAATCTTCTTAAATCAAGTAATAATCAGATTGGTTTTGTACTTGTTGCTATTGATACTGGTGATTGTGGTATTGCAAGACTAAGAGGCACACATCTGGAGTTTATGCCAAATATTTATTCAGGTTCGGGAGGAAAGAGATACAAAACCAATTTCAATATCGAAAAATTCTTTGAACAAGTGCAACAGGCACTATCAACTGTAATCAAAGAAGGAGATTCAATAGTAATTTTTGGTCCTGGTGAAACAAAAAAAAGATTTGCTAATTTCATTCAAAAATCACAAAGCATACAAAAATACAAAATTCAAGTTGTAGAAGGAATTGATTCTGGTGGTGAAGATGGAATTTACACATTTACAAAATCTCAAACAATGCAGGAGATAATGTCAGACAGCAAGCTAGCCAAGGCTTCATCAATAATTGATGAAGTGATGCTTCTTGCAAATAAGAAAAGTAGAAAATTTACTATGGGATTTAATGAAACTTTTAATGCAAACCAAATAGGGGCAGTTGAATCCCTTGTATTCTCAGATAAAGCAATTCAAGATAATGATGAACAGGAAATAATAGATTTTCTCAATGATGCTGAAGGTAAAGGAGTAAAAATTTACAGTGTTGATTCAT
>JAOTZM010000018.1 GCA_029861345.1 Candidatus Nitrosopumilus sp. | reverse complement strand
CCTCCAAGCCCGTTGAATTTTAAAAGATCATGGAAATTTAAATACAAAGCCAAATGGTTGAATATATGAAAGTTGTAGTAATTTCAGGTAGTCCAAGAAAAAGTGCCAATACACAAGTTATAATGAAGTATGTATATGATTATACTAAATCAAAAAACCAAGATACAAAGTTGATCAATCTTTCAGACGGACAGATTGAATGCTATAGAGGACCAGATGAAGAATACAATGAAGCAACAAAGACAGCAACAAATGACATTATGGATGCTGATGTTTGGTTAATAGGATCTCCTATCTACAATTCATTTTTTAGTTCGGCATTAAAAAATTTGTTCGAGTATGTCAATTATAAAAAAACTGCAGGAAAGGTAGCAGGAATGGCAATTTTAGCTTCTGGAAGTATTGGTTTTATTGATGTTCAGACACTAATCACACAACTGTTATCATATTTCAGGGTAGTAACAAATCCTAAGGCTGTATTCCTAACTACAGAATCCATTACAGAAAATGCTGTGTCAGATAAAGATGCACAAGATAGACTAAAAGAAATGGTTGATGAGACTTTGGTACTTGCATCTAAATTGCGTCAAGATTAGAGTTTAGATATACCACTTTGAATATTTTTACAGTATAGCTTCCATCAAAGATAGCCTCAGTTTGATCTTGGTTTGAATTTAGTACTCTGAATTTGTATTCATATGAACCATCATCATTTACAGGAGTTTGAGCAAAATGTACTGCTCCATGATTGTTTCCTGTAAAGGATTCATCATTATCAAAAATCTGTATTATGACAGGATAATCTGAAACATGATTTTGAATTTTTCCTTCAACAAATCCCCATGGAATCTGATTATCTTTTGGGATATTCATTTGGATAGTAGATTTTTCAATTCCTATGGAATCATTGATTGGGATTATTTCAGTTTGATAATCTATGGATTCTGCAAATGAGTTTGTAAAAGAAAATCCAGAGATTAACAGACTAGTTGCAATAATACTTGCAAAAATTATGTTTTTAGACATCATGGTATAACTCCAGATTTAGAATAAAAAACTTCTTCCAATTTATGTATCTTCAATCTGCAAAAGTCAAATATTAACATGCCGTTGAATTAATACTATTGAGTTTGAAAAAAGATCCAACTGAATTGTGTTCATGTAAATGTCATTATGGGGGAGCTGTAAGTTGCCCTAGTTGTAAGAGTAACCACGGAATTACATGTTGTCATTGTAATGATTAAAAGCTATTTACTTATTTTTTCTTTCAGAAGCTAGCATTTTCAGATTAGCTAGTTCTGTCTTTAATGATTCAATCTGGACAAGAGTTTGTAAATTAGAGATTTCTTGATTTAATCTTTCAATTTCACTATCTTTGAGCTTTACAGATTCTTTTAGATTGTTTAGTTCTCCAGATAATTCACTTTGGACTTGTTTTATATCTGAAAGATTGATTTGGCTACCTGTAGTTGTAGTCTGAATAGTTTGGATATTACTCAAGCTTTTTTTTTCGCTATGAGTATGTGCTGGTGCATGTTTATGCATGTAATCTGCACTTTTCTGGGATATCCAGCATGTAAAGGTGAGAAACCATGTAATAGGAACTGCCATTATGAATACGAAATTGAGTATTGGTGCAAAATCAACAAAATATGGCCAGAGTCCAGTCAGGATTGCAGCAAAACTACCAGTTGCTATTGTGGCTAGATGATTTCCCAAATACCCCATAACTTATTTGAAAAATTCATTATTTATAACAGTAATGCTCATAACCAGAAATTGAAAATAATTAAAAAGAAAAGGGAGCCGTGTTTATTCGTCTTCTTCAGGGGCAGCAGTTGCTTTAGGCATATCTGATTGTAAGATTTGGATCTTTTGCAATAGTTCAGTTCTCAGATCTCTTGCAACTCTTCTTACAGTTGGTCTTGGAACACCAAGCTCATCAACTACTTTGGTGTAGATATCCTGCTTGTCAGTTACCCCTTTGTCAAGATAAGAGTTAATTGCTTCTTTAATTATCGTGCTTTGGTTTGTACGATTCAACGAACTCTAAATTTTAATTGTTCTATATAAGACTATAACTTATCAAATTCCTAAAATATGATATCCAATAAATTTAGACTTCGAAAAAAATAATAATTTTATCTACAACGATAAATTTCCCAACGAAAAACGTACAGATAGTTATGAATTTTTCAATATACTTAAAGTGTATTTATGAAATTTCAAAGATGTTTTCACAAAAGACTCTTATGATAAGATGACTGATAAATTTTGATGTCTGCAGTAAATATTGAAACTAATTTCGGAAAGATTTCTTTTAAACTTCTACCTGAATTAGCTCCTGAGACAGTTAGAAATTTTGAAAAATTAGCCAAAGATGGATTCTATGATGGAACTCTTTTTCACAGAGTTATTCCTGGATTTATGATTCAGGGAGGGGATCCAAACACAAAAACAGATAACAAAGGCTCATGGGGAATGGGAGGACCGGGATATAACATCAAGGCAGAATTTAATTCAAGATCCCATTTACGAGGCATAGTTTCCATGGCTAGATCGCAAGATCCAGATAGTGCAGGTTCACAGTTTTTCATTGTTACAACTGACAGTACGTTCCTTGATAGACAGTATACCGTATTTGGTGAAGTGACAGAAGGCATAGATGTTGCTGATAAAATTGTAAATCTTAAAAGAGATAGCAACGATTGTCCTTTAGAAAAAGTATCAATGCTTCATGTATCTGTGGAATAAATGAACCAAAAAATTTTTGCAAGTTTTCTAATTCTGGCTCTAATACCACTTTTTCCACAAGTTAACGCACAATTAGATTCTTTTGAGGAAGTTATTCAGGAATCCATTACGGTTACAATTGATTTTGAAGGAAATGTAAGTGTAGTACACCAGATTAAAGATTCAGATGAACCTAGACAGTTAAATTTTGTTAAGGGAACTATTTCCAATTTAAAGTTCATAGACCAATCAGGTAATGAAGAATTAGTTGAAATTAGTGAAGAAACTGATAACATGATAATTTTACCTAATCAAGGAAAATTATCCGTACAGTATGATCTTGAGGATTTATTAATTTTAAAGGATAATGTCTGGACATTAGACTTTAGATACCTTCAAAAAACAACCTTCATCGTTCCAGAAGAATTAGAGCTATTATATGCAAATGAATTACCTGTTTATTTTGGCGAGAAAAAGGGATTTTTATGCCATGGGTGTCAGATACATTTAGAATATTCAATAAACGAACCAAAAAATATCAAACAAGTAAATTGGGAGGATAAAGAATTTCTTATCGAGTTTAGGACTTTTGCAGAAATAGAAAATTTTGATTTTAATCAACCTGTAAAAAAAATTAGTTTTGAAGTAAATAACAATAATCAATTTGTCACTACGGTAATCCCTTTAGAATTATTATGGGAACCATATACAGTATTTCTTGATGATGAACAAATCATATTTCATGAATATCTTAATAATGGAACACATGCATGGCTCAATATGAAACCTGAGAATTCTGGAGAAGTATCAATCATAGGAACTACTGTAATTCCAGAATTTCCAATAATTGTTCCATTGGCAGTAGGATTTTTGATGATCCTTGTTGTACCATTAATAAGAAAATTTAATCTCCGCTAGAACCACACGAACAGAAACCATATTCATCAATTCTAACATTACAAAGAGGGCATTTTTCGCCATAATCCACTTCCCATGGTTCCTTTCCATAAAGTTTGAAATGATCATCAATTTCTAATGGTATGTCCCTTTTCTTTTCCAATGATTTGTATAAGTATTGCAACTATACATACATTATCGGATAAAAATCATGAAAATTGAATGTGGTTGTCATTGCATAAAGTGTAAGAGTATTGATCTTGAATCAAATAGAATTGGGAAAGTTGAGAAGGATGGGTATTTTGATATGCATCATACATGCAATCAATGTAATACACACTTTGATCATTTAGATGGAGAAATTTTTTCTAATTGTAAAAAGTGTAATTATTTTAGTTAGATACTAATGGGTCTTGAACAAAATAATGAGTTCGGTTCTCATTTAAGTTTTTCATTATTTCTTTGTTGGATGCCATCTTTGCCAAAGCTTTTGAAACATCCAATTGACTTGCAGCCCAACCATATTCTCTAAGTTGTTGAACAGTTTCAGTTACTGTTCTTGGTAAATCAAAGAATCTACTTGTTTCCAAAATTTGTAATTTAGATTTTAGTTCATGAGAACTAATGTATTTTGGAACATTAAATTCTGGT
Organism: Candidatus Nitrosopumilus sp.; assembly: GCA_029861345.1. GTDB lineage: Archaea > Thermoproteota > Nitrososphaeria > Nitrososphaerales > Nitrosopumilaceae > Nitrosopumilus. Next base: position 16,281 of record JAOTZM010000018.1, on the reverse strand, counting down.
TCAAATGTTTCAGCATCATCCAAGTATTCCAAACCATATTGAACTGGATGCTCTGTTTCTGGAGTTTTTGTAGTTTTAGTTTCATACACGATTTTTGCTTGGTTTTCTGGCAAATGATTGGAAATATTATCTATAATTTCGCCTAGTGTTTGATTATCAACATAGAAATCTCTAGAGTCAACCTCAATTTCATTTTCTCCAAGCTTGAGTTTAATTCTAGCCAATGAAAAATACTCATTAAATTTTGATTTATTTTGTTAGCTCTAATGAGCTTTAAGATTAGATCAAAAATTTTACACAATTTATTAGAATTTTTTTCCTTTTGAGTTAAAATCTAATTTTGGAAGAATTAGTCATGAAATCATCCAAAAAAGGAGGCTTGGTTGTTCTCTTTGTACTAGGAATGAGTATTTTTGGATATTTACAGTATGCATCTGCATCACAAATAGAGGTAAGTGTTACACAAAGTGAATTATTGAATGAAGATGAAAAAGGTTCAAACTATAATATTGAATTAAAATTTGAAAATCCTTCATTATTAATTTTGACTGCAGGAGAGACTGAATTTTTTGTAATTGCTAATGATGAAATAGTGGGTAAGGGTCAGTTAGAATCATTCACATTACAACCATTAGATAATAGTTTTGTTAGAGGAAATTTTCATACAGATCCTAACAATCAAGATGAATCTCAATCTGTAAAAATTACTGGGGTAACAAAATATGATATATTCTTTACATCTATTGATGTTCCATTTGTTTACTATCCAACAGAAGAACAAGCAAGAGAATTTATACATTAAAATTAATTTTTTCTCAAATGCTTACTGTTTTTGGCTCAACTGCATTAGATACAATTAGAACCCCAAAAAGAACTTTAAAGAATATTTTGGGTGGTGCAGCAACTTTTGCAGCAATTTCAGCAAGTAATTTTGTAAATACTGGATTAATTGCAGTAGTAGGAAAAGATTTTCCTAAACAGCATCACAAGGTTTTGTCCAAATATCTTGATTTACAAGGATTGACCATCAAAGATGGCAAAACATTTCGTTATGATGGAAGCTATGATAATACACTAACAACTAGATCAATGTTGAAAACCGAATTAAACGTTCTTGCTGATTTTAAACCAACCGTTCCTGAAGCTTATCGAAAATCTCAATTTGTGTACCTTGCAAATAATGATCCTGAACAGAATACTTTACTAATAAAAGAATTCGATAAAGTAAAGTTTTCTATGTGTGATACTATAGATTTTTGGATATCTACTAAACGGGAATCAGTAATTAAGATGATAAAAACTGTTGATGCAGTTGTAATAAATGATGAAGAAGCTAAACTCCTTACAAAAGAATTTAACTTGATAAAATGTGCAAAAAAAATGATGCAATGGGGGGCAAAATACGTAATTATCAAGAAGGGAGAACATGGTTCCTTGATGTTTTATGATGATGTGATTTTCCCCACAGCAGGTTTTTCTTTAGAAGATGTTGTGGATCCAACAGGTGCAGGTGACTCGTTTGCAGGAGCTATGATAGGATATCTTGCAAGCAAAAAATCAACTAGTCTTTCTGAGATTAAAAAAGCAGTAGTTTATGGAAATGTCTTAGGATCATTTGCAGTTGAAAAATATGGTTTAGATGGATTACTAAAGATCAAAAATGGAGATATTTCAAAACGAGTAAAGATGTATGAAAAAATGATTCGATTCTAAAAAGACTTAAGTTTAATTATTTTTTAAGTTAATTTATCGTTGTCACAAGAAGTATCTAAAAAAATTGATGATCGATTAGATACAATATTCAAACTTCAAAAAGGACTATCAAGTATGATGAATCTGGATAGATATCCAAAAGATTCTGAAGGAAAAGTTTCTGCTTTGTGTACTGCAATTATGCATGAGGCAGTAGAGCTACAAAGAACAACAAATTGGAAATGGTGGAAAACACCAATTGAATTTAATGAAGCTGAAGCAAGAGAAGAATTAATCGACATATGGCACTTTGTAGTTCAGGCATCACTTGAGCTCAATCTCACACCAGATGATATTGTAGAGGAATACAAAAAGAAGAATGAAATTAACCGAGAAAGACAAAGAAATGGATACTAGGAAATTCTAATTTTATCTGAGATTTTTTTAAAATCAATTTCGTTGATTAAATTGACTAGAGTTATATTATTTTGAAAATATTGTATTTGAGATTTAGAAACGGTAAGATATGGATCTGGACTAGTTGAATTAATTATTCTATTGTTTTTATCAACTCCGTTTTTATGTAATTGAGATAGTGAATGACCAGCTTTATGACCCCAAACTTCTTTTCCACATAATATTAGGGTTGTAATTTTTTGATTTTTATTTACATATTCAATAATTGAATCAATTCCTTTATTTTCAGAAAGTAGTCTTCCAACAATTGATATATTATCCAGAATTTCAGAAGTTGCAAACTTTTTGAGTAGATTTATGCTTGAAAGTGTACAAATTGCTATTGATGAATCTGAATTGCCACGATAATATTCCTCAGGGATCGGTAAAATAACTTTACAGAGTTCTCCAATGATCTCTCCTAGAGCATTCATAGTATATCATGCATAGTTTTGGCAATAAATTCGATATTTTTTTTTGTAACTTTTGGATGGATTGGTAAAGAAATAACATGAGAAGCAGCCCAATTAGTAACAGGAAGATTAGTCTTTATTTTGTAAAATGGAGTTTTATGAACTGGTGTAGAATAGTAAGATGTTGCGCCAATTCCATTTTCATTGAGTTTCTTCAAAAGTTTATCACGTTTTTTAGTTGCAATAGTGTAGAGATACCAATTAACATTTTCATTTTTTCTTTGATGAGGTAGCTCAACTTTAAGATCAGAAATTAATTTTGATAAAAGTTTTGCATTATTTTTTCTAAATTTTAGAAAATTTGGAAGTTTTTTCATTTGTATAGTTGCGATTGCAGCATTAATTTCAGGTAATCGTAAGTTTAGACCAAATATTCTAGCATCATTTCCATGAACCATTCCATGGTTTCTAATCATCAGTAATTTGTCTCGGAGTTTTTTATTGTTAGTTACAACAAAACCCCCCTCACCAGAAGTCATTACTTTTGCAGGATACATACTATAACATCCCATTTCAAAGAAAGTACCAGTATGTCTTCCTTTGTAGGTAGAACCTAAAGACTGTGCAGAATCTTCAATGATAGGAAGATTATTTTTTTTAGCAATTTCAGAGAGTTCCTCTATATGTGCAACATTCCCATAAAGATGAACAGGAATAATTGCGCGAGTTTTTTTTGTTACCTTTTTTTGAAGATCATCCGGGTTGATAGTATAGTTTTCTTTTAAGATATCAACAAAAATAGGTTTTGCTCCTGTTGAAACAACAGTATTTGCGGTAGCAATAAAAGTAAATGATGGAACTAGAACTTCATCACCTTTTTTGATATTTAATGCATAAAGAGCAGCCTGTAAGGCAGAGGTACCAGAGTTGACTGCAATTGCATATTTTGATTTTACTAGAGAGGATGCCGCTTTTTCAAAAGCTTGTACATGTTTTCCACCTTTGCTATCAGATGAGGCCAAGTTACCATTTTTTAGTATAGAAGTAACTGCAGAAATCTCTTCTCTACCAATGATAGGAATGTTAATTGCAATTTTCAATAGTATTCTGTTTATAGTTAGTCTATAAATCTCGTCTAGTAAACATGAATTTTTATATTTCAAAATTTGGCAAACGAAATAATGAAGCCACACCATCTTGAAAAAACAGATACAGGTTACAAGGTTTACCTGTACATTTTCTATATTTGTGGATTCATTATGGTAGCATCTTTAGTTTTTGGTGTGTATATAACAATGGCTGAATGGATAGATAATGGTACTTATGTAATGGGCGAAGCGATTCACAACACAACCATTCCCTTTGAAAATTTTGCAAGAGGATCTACTTGGATATTTTTTTCTACAATAATTGGATGGTATTGTGTTACTAGAATAGGTTGGAGAAGAACTGCTGGGAACAAAATTGTTGGTGCAAAAATGGCATTACTTCAATTAATGTTACTAGGATTCTCAATAATTACGCTCTATGAGGTATTATACAATTTTACAGCGTTAAATGCACAGATTACTGCAGGAATTATTGATGGATTAGTTCCAGACATTGATAGATTATCTATTGCTTATCCAGATCCGGACAGACCATGGAATTTAGTTTTTGCAACCAAAGTATTTCTTGCTGCTTTTATCATTAGTACTCATGCATTTTATCTCAGCATAAAACCTAGAAAAAGTTTAGATGATCCAGAAATATAGGATTTTTTAGATAAATTTTACGTAAAAACTTTTTCTTGTAGTAGGTAGAAATACCATCAACGTGGGATTATTCGGATCAAGTACCAATAAATTAAAATGTAAAAAATGTGGGACAGTTCTTCCCGATCCTGAAAGATTAAAGAGGCATCAGGAAAAGGCACACAGCAAGAAAAAAGAAAAATGCAGGGTTTGTGGAACCGAATTTGATACTTCGGATAATTTAAGAAAGCACAAAAAAAATTGTAAGTAGAAATTTAGAATATCATGATGATAGACCTGATTCATATTTAGGTTGTCGTTTAAGTGCCTTTTCTATTGCTTCCAAGTTTGCAATTTCATTTTTGGAATTCATTGTAAGAGTTTTGATCATATCAGAACCTAGTTGCACGGATTGTTCAGGTAATGTTTCTAAAAATTTTTGTAGTCCTTTCTTGTAGTTCTCGATTAACTCTAATCCTTCTTCAAGTGTCATAGATATTGTAAACTTCTCTACTATTCAAAGATTCTAAATTCAAATCAATTATTTGAATAACTTTATAGGTTTACATCTCAAAAGTTTTTTTGATTTGGATATTACCGAAAAAGTGAATCTGATTGAGAGACCACCAACTGAGGAAGTAGTAACACATGACGAGTTAATTGAATTATTTAAGACAAATTCTTCACCAAAACATTACATTGGTTTAGAAATTTCAGGATTTTTGCATCTAGGTAGTTTAATCAGCACTGGCTTCAAAATTAATGATTTTGCAAAAGCGGGTGTTAAATGTACAGTATTTCTTGCTGATTGGCATACTCTAATCAATGATAAACTAGGTGGAGATTGGGAAACAATCTCAAGGGTTTCAAAATATTATCAAGATGCCTTCAAATTAGTTTGTCCCGATGTAGAAATTGTCTTAGGATCAAAATTGTATGAAGAAAATACAGATTATTGGTCTGAGCTTGTTAAATTTACAAAACATATGTCTCTTGCAAGAACAATGAGAACTTTAACAATAATGGGACGATCTGAAAATGAAGAAAAAATTGAACTTGCAAAATTACTTTACCCACCGATGCAGGCTGTTGATATTCACTCTTTAGATGTAGATATTGCTCATGCTGGAATGGATCAGAGAAAAATCCACATGTTAGTAAGAGAGGTTTTTCCCAAAATGAAGTGGAAAGTTCCTGTCGCAGTTCACCATAAATTATTACCAGGACTTACAAAACCTGTAGACACTAATAATTCTCAGATATTAGGAAAAATGAGTAAATCAGATCCTAATTCAGGTATTTTTATCCATAATACGGATGATGAAATTAAGAAAAAACTTAGCAAAGCATGGTGTGAAGAAGCAAATACTCAGAATAATCCATTATTAGAGATTGCAAGAACGATAATTTTTCATGAGTTTAATGAGATGAATATTGAGAGACCTGAGAAATTTGGTGGTAATATATCATATACTGATTATAATCAATTGGAGATAGATTTTGGTGAAAAGAAGTTACATCCTGGAGATTTAAAACAAACGATTGCAAATTATCTCGTACAAATAATTTTTCCAATTAGAGAAAAGCTGAATCTTAGTGAAGAACTCTACGAAGCAATAAAGAAAAGATATTAGACTTTGAGATCTGGATTGGTCTGTTCTTCTAAGTTGTATTTTGATTTGTATCCTCTAGGGTTTATCATCAAATCTTTGTAAGTATATGTTGATGAATTTCCAATAATTACAGTACTGATCATGCCTAGTTTATCTGAATGATTGGGCAAATTTTCCAAATCAGTCATAACAATTGTTTCTGATTCTCTAAATGCTCCTTTGATAATTGCAACAGGTGTTGTTGGTTTTCGATATCTTAAAAGAATTTTTCTAGTGTCTTCTAATTGATGAATCCTTTTTTTGCTAGCTGGATTATAAATGACAATAACAAAATCACCTTGTGCTGCAGCTTCAACTCTTTTTTGAATAATTTTCCATGGAACTAACAAATCACTCATACTAACAACTGCAAAATCAGTCATCAGCGGTGAACCAACTATTGAGGCACAAGAATTCAATGCAGATACTCCTGGAATGATCTCAACTTGGAGTTCATCTTTAGGATTCCAGCCAGTTTCAGCCAGTGTTTCATAAATTAATCCAGCCATCCCATAAATTCCAGGATCGCCACTTGATACAAGTGAAACAATTTTTCCTGATTTTGCCAGATCAATGCATTGATGAGCTCTTTCAACTTCTTGTGTCATTGCATACCGGTAAATTGTTTTACCCTCAATGAGATCTTGAACCAAATTAACATAAGTTTCATAGCCTACAATTGTATCACTTTCAGAAATTACTTCTTTTGCCCGAAATGTCATGTGATCATGATGACCAGGGCCAACACCAACAATGTAGAGTTTACCAGTCAATCTTAAAACAAATTTTTTATCAAGTAATTTATCCGTTTAGTAAAATTTCTATTGGAATGGATCAATGAAGGGACAATTAACTATATGATCACTATTGGTCGGTCGTGCAATACTTGTAGATATCAAGTTGTCTGCACGAAACGAATCAATATCAGATTTTGTCTCTAGAATTTTTGCGGATTTCGTATCATTCCATTCAACTAAATATATTCGCCACATTGGACTATAATTAGAATCACCAAGTGCTGCATTAGCAATTCCTGCTTGAAATCCCAACGGGCCAGAGCCTTTAATGCCATTCTTAAATTGGAAAAGATCTACTGCTCCAGAATTAGCTATTAGATTTGCAGAATTAGGAGATGAAACAACTCCCATTGTTTCTGCAGGCCCTGAGGGGGTAGCATCAGTAACAATATAGTAAATAGTTCGTCCATCAGGTCCCCAACCTCTATGGGCTACAAAGGTTACAGTCAATTCCTCTTCATTAATTTCAATTATTTGGCCTCCGCCATATGGCATCTCATCTGTAATTTTTTTGTCAGAACGTACTTTCATCTGTCCATCAGGCCAAACAATTTGAGGTGTGTTAAGAATAATTTCTGTCTCATTAAATTCAACTCTACCACCTTCTTCTGCGGCAATTACATCTGCTATAGATTCAAAGAATGTTGCTTTTTGACCTGTTTTCCATGTAACTTCAATTACAGAACTCAAGGCACTATATTCTGATTCTTGAGATGGAGTACTGGAAAACAGCTCAGCTTGAAATCCATAAATTCCATCACCTCTAATTCCATTTTTAAAGACGAATAATTTTTGATGAGAATCTTCTGGTATGTCTGCCATTGGTGGAGAAAATTCAACATTCCAATCTTGTTTTTCTGAGAGAATTTTTGTATATTCTTCATCACTTCCATCAGTTAAAATATAAAGGATCTGGTTTGCCTCATAGATTCCTTTGTGCATGGGTATTATAGCTGGAACATTTGCTCTTGAAAGTAACAATGAAGGATCTTTTTCTAATTCAATTTTTTGCATTATTACTTCAGTAGGTTGTCCTCGTATCCAACCATCAACGCTTACAGTTGCAGTAAATTCTTTTGAATTTGGTGAATGTAATGCTAATGCAGCTCCTGTAAACTCTAAAGAACCAGATTTTTCCTCTAAACCAATCAGAGATAAGCCATAAACAATATTTCCATCAACAGTCCAGGTAGGTTGACCTTTTATCTCCTCTAAGTTAATTTCATGTAAAACAACGACCTGAACAGAATCACTTGAGGTAAATGTCATAGAACCATCATAAAGAGTTCCTTCATTTGGCCACAGAAAAATTGCTAATTGATGATTTTCATGTCCTTGTCCTGGATCTTGAGAAGATGTAATAGTTTGAGTAAAGTGAATTTTTTTTCTAGATCCTGCATCTACAAATTGATCAGACATTGAAGAAAGAGAAATTAAACTAATAGCAACAATTCCAATAATCAAAACAATAATGAGTTTTTTCAATAAATTTGATTGTATTTTTTCCCTTAAATGATTTTATCTTAATTGATTTTGTCAAGTTCAAATTCATTATGTAGAGCTCGTACTGCTGCATTTGTATCAGAATTTTTTACAACAAATGCAAGATTAAGCTCAGATGATCCTTGAGTAATCATTGATACATTAACTTTATTTTTTTCAATTGCTCCAAAAACTTTTGAAGCAACTCCAACAGTTCCTCGCATTCCTGAACCGATTAATGCAATAATTGCTACATCTGTAGTAACTTCTAATTTTTTGATAATTTTTCCCAATAATTCCATTTCTAATGCACTAACTGCTTTATCAAGATCAGTATTCTTTACCACAATTGTAATGCTTGATTCTGAAGGATTTTGAGAGATCATCATTACATTGATTCCAGATTTTGCTAATGTTGCAAATATCTTGGCTGCGGTTCCTGGGGTTCCAACCATGCTACCCCCTTGGATATCAATTAATCCATTATTTCGAACATTACTGACACATTTTACCGTATTTTTAACAGATGAAGAAGGAGACACAGTTACCAAAGTTCCTTCATTTTTTACATTAAAAGAACTTCTAATCTTCATTGGGATTTTCTTTGTTAGAAGAGGCTCAAATGTTCGTGGATGTATCTGCTTTGCACCAAATAAAGCCATTTCAATTGCTTCTATGTATGATACTTCTTTGAGTAATTTTGCATTTTTGACAATTTTTGGATCTGCTGTCATTAGTCCATTCACATCACTCATTAACCAGATTTCATCTGCTTTAATACAAGAACCAATGGTGGTAGCAGAATAATCGGAACCTCCTCTACCAAATGTAGTTATGTGTCCATGTTGATCTGCACCTGTAAATCCTCCTACAACAGAGATTGTTTTATTAGAGAACAAAGTATCAACTGTCTTTGATACTCTAAGTCTAGTTGTATCCATAAGAGGTCTAGATTCACCAAAGTTAGAATCAGTTACAATTCCTACTTCTTTTCCAGTTAGAGGGATTGATTTTTTGCCTGAATCATTAATTGCTGATGAAACTAACTTTATTGATAATCTTTCACCAAATGAAATCAGATAATCCATTGATCTGGGAGTAACTTCGCCTAACAATACCATTCCATCAATTAATGCAAGAAGTTCTGCAAAGTCTTGATCTAATTTTTTTAATAATTTTTTTTGCACATCAGATTTTTTGATTGTCTGTTTTGCTAATTGTTTATGTCTATTGATAATTTTTGATGCAAGTTGTTCAGCTTTGGATTTATTTTCTTTTTGTATTGACTCAGATATTTCTATTAGATCATCAGTTGTTCCATTTATTGCAGAACAAACAACTACAATTTGATGTTTCTTTGATAATGTATTAATGTGATTAGATACAGCTTGAATATCTTTGGCGGTAGAAATTGATGTTCCACCATATTTTATAACTAGTCTCAATTCAAAATATCTGAATTAGTTAATCTTTAAATGCTTTAACTTTCCACGCGTGGAGCCAAGTAAAAGTGAATTCTGCCAATATTTGCCACCTTGAATTCAATTCTAAGAGGTTTTGCGCTTGAAAATTCACATGTAATAAAGCCTGCAGTAGTTCCTACTGCTTTTACAACTGGATTAAGATACTCTAGGCTGTAAGTACCAATACTATCTTCTTTTGAAGAAATTTCTTCAATATCTTCATCATCTTTATCAAGATCAATTGTGACTTCACCAGAGTCACCTTTTCCCGAAAAGTCTGCTTTTGAATCATAGGTTTGGATTGTTAGATAGTCAGAGACAACCTGTACATCACCAAGAATCTTATCAAACTTTGAAGAAGATAATATAATTTTTGAATCATATGGAATTTTTGGCAGTGGAGTATCGGTTGCAGAACTTTCAATTAATCGCATTTTATATTTTTTATTTTTCCCAACTGTTACAAGTAACATATTTTGTTCAGAGATACTAATCTTAATACTATCTTTTTTTTCTGCTCTTTTGATAAGTTTTGAAAATTCATCTATTCTTACTCCAAATTTAATATCACTATCACATTCGTATTTTTCAAATGCAGAATTGGGCCAGGATATATCAATAAGTGCAACATGTGATGGATCCATTCCTCTAAAAGTGATACCTTCTGCTGTTGCAACAAAAGTAGCTTCTTCAACAAGGGTGGATATTGCAGAAATTATCGCCTTAAGATCGTCTGAACCACTTGTTTTTGCTCCAAAAGTCAAATCAACTTTGTTGACTTTACGTTCAAGTTAAACGTTATGCGTAATTACGCCAAGTGTATTTGCATTTTGAACAGCGATAAAATTGAGTTGTTGGTTCATCCGCACTTCTTGTTTGAAGCATCCACCATACTGCTTCATCATTACCACATTTTTCACATTCTATTTTAATTGTTGGAAGTGATTCTTCTCCTTCATTTCCTTCAAAAACATTAAACTCTTTGTTTGGTTCTTGGTCATCGAGAACTTTTTTTGTCTGTTTTATTTTTTGTCCTTCAGTATAACCGCATTTTGAACATTGAAGACCAGAGCTACTCTTTTTTAATTTAACCTCACATTCGGGGCAAAACTTCAATCTAATTTACCTTAATTTTAGAATTAAATAATTGTTTGAATTCTTCTGCCATTTTTTTTGCGGAGTCAGTTGCTTTTTTGATTTCTCCTAGTGGCTTTGTACTAGAATTGATTTTCATCCAACATTCATTAGTAAGGGGATGTTTTACAATAACACCTGCAAAATCGATATTTGATTCCTTTAGAAGCTCATGTTGAATAATGTATAAAATTCCTATATCAGTCTCTGTGATTGAGAGATTGATTTCTTTGGGTTCAGAACTAATCACTTGAGCGTTCATGTAATCGGAAAAAGCACTTATTGTGGATATAAATCATTATGAGCGGTTAGAATGGGAGAAAGCAAGATTTCAGAGATTGTGTTAATAAAATCCAAGGATGTTTACTCATCTGATGAAAATGTTGAGATTAATGTCCAATTTTCACTTGAGGGAGGCCTTAGGGAGGCGTTTAATGAGGCAAATTGGACAAAAGCATACAACAATAATGATGTTTCATTCAAATTGAAATATGGAACAAAATTGACATCAGGAGGATTCAGAAAGAAGGAATTGGGAAGAACAATTGATACCTACAAAAAAGCATCAATTTTTTGGACAAGAAATCCAAAACTTGTCAATCCAATGAAAGATAGAAGAATTTGGGTTCAGGTAGCCAAAAATTTTGAGCCATTTATCAGACTTTCAGAAGAAGAGGTAAGACAAGAATTATTTGACTTCGATGAAAAATTTGTATTCAAAGGTTTAGACTTGGGAAAAGGTAAGCATAAAATTTTAGCTGAAGCATTTGCATCGTGGCAAAAACATGATTATACAGAACCTGGAAATGTCAAAAATAACTCCAGAGAAATTGAGATCACAATCAATTAGTATGTGATCCAAGATCTGCCTTTGATAATAACTTGTGTTTTTTATCAGTAATTATTTAAATCATTGCTGTTAAATTAAATTTATGACAGATAATAATGATTAAAGGAATTTTTTGATTTACTTTATGCATTTTCTCAAGGTATTACAGCTGCTAACTGTTACATGATCTGAATGTTTTGTAAAAATAATGGTTTTTAGATAATTTACCAAAAATAAATATGATTATGATGAATTCAATTATATATTAAAAAATTATATGAAGAAATTAATAATTATTAAATTCTAAAAAACTATAATATTTTTTGATAAAGATAAATTGTGACATAATTGATTATTAAATGACATCAATATTCTCATAATTGATATTTTATCGGATGTTGATATAAGAAAGTAATTATAAATTTTTAATGAAACGCAAAAGACAACCAAAAATTCTAGTAAATATTCCCGTAGAATTAAAATCGATCATCAAGCAACCAATCTCAATTCCTCCCAATACCAGCATCTTAGATGCTCGAGATATTTTGATTAGACATAGAATTGGAAGATTGATCATTAAGTTCAATAATAAACCTGTAGGAATTGTTACTGAGAAAGATATCTCAAAAAGTGTTTCAGTTTTTAGTGGAAAACCAATTGCAAAAATCTATGTTCGTGATATAATGTCAAAAGATTTGATCACAATACAGCCTGAGGAATCAATTTATGATTGTGCAAAATTAATGAAAAAACATGATATTAGTTCAGTTATTGTAAAGAATCCTAGAGGTAAACTAGTTGGAGTGGTAACAAAAACAGATCTTGTATCTACTTTTCTAATTCAGAGTACTGCATCATTGCCTATATCAAAAATCATGACAAAAAACTTAATCACAGTATCTCCTAATGACTCGATATTTGAAGTTGAGAGTATTCTGCTCAATAACAAAATCAGTAGAGTAATTGTATCAAAAAATAAAATTCCTGTAGGAATTATTACTCATCGAGACTTTGTTCCTGCAAAAACTTTTGATTTACATAAAGAGTTTACAGATCCTGCAGAAAGATCTGAGATTTTTTGGAATTCGCAACTCAATGAATTTAATGTAAATAAGCTAAGTTACTTGCTTACGTTTTCCGCAAAAGATATCATGACAAAAGATCCTTTTGTTGTTTCTTCAAACGATGTTGTATATACAGCTGCAATCATGATGATCAGGCATGGAATTAGTGGGCTTCCCGTGATACGGGATAAAAAATTAGTTGGCATAATAACAAAATCAGATATTGTTAATATCATAGCATCGAAAGGAAGAATCTAAAATTTTTTACAAAAAATTCCTTTATTGTGAAATATCTTTTCTAGCATCCTTGTAACAAATTTAGATAATTTTATTGTCTTTTAGCAAGATCAACTTTTTTGTCTTTGAAATTTTCAAAATTTTATAAGACTTTTAAATCAAGATAATAAAATATCTCAAAAATTATTATGAAATCTGTTTTGCAGTAGCTGTAGCCTCTGGTGGAGCGTTAATTGGATCCACTGTGATAATTACTGTATCAAAGTCAACACGTCCATTATCATCAGATACGGTTAACTCAAATTCAAGTACCTTAATTTCTCCATTTTTAACGGTAGGTGATGTAAAGCTAGGAGTAATACTGCTTACATTATTTAATGAAACAGATTCTCCAGATAACTGAACCCAAGAATATTTCAATGGTTGTTTTTCAGGATCATAACTTCCACTTCCATCAAGAGAAAGTGATCTGTTTTCATTTACTATTCTGTCATCTCCAGCATCTGCTACAATATCCAAATTCAAAATGTTGTTTACAGTGACCATGACCGAATCAGAACTAGAGAGCTCTCCATCAGTTACGGTACATTCAAACTCTAGAATTGTTGTTTTGACTACAGCTGGGGATACAAAGCTAAGTATTGAACTGTTTGGATTAATCATTTCTACTGGTGTGCCAGAAATTTGTCTCCAAGTATACGTTAATGAATCACCATCAGGATCATTTCCAACACATGATAAAGTTAATGTGGAATTTTCGTCAACTTCACGGTCTGGTCCCGCATTTGCAGATGGGCCATTATTAGCAGCAACAACCATTACATTTACAGAATCAGTGTCTGAGCCACCATAGGAATCTGATACTTGGAATTCAAACACCATAACTGATGTTTTGTTTGGTAATCCACTTGGTGCTACAAAGGTGAGTGATGTTTCAGATTGAGATATGTCAGCTTTTGCGCCAGATTTCTGAGTCCAAGAATATGTTAATGCATCTCCATCAGAATCAAATCCTAATCCAGATAATTGTACAGTAGTGTTTTCACGTACAGTTTGGTCAGGTCCTGCATTTGCAGTTGGAGGATGATTTATAGCATTTACTGAAACAATTACAGTATCAGTTGTAACTGCACCATGAGAATCTCTTACACTTAACTCAAATTCCAAAGATATGGTTTCATCTGTAGAAACATCAGGTGCAACGAAAGATAATTCAGTGGAAAATACGTTGTATGTCACTTCAGGGCCAGATGTTTGGCTCCAAGAATATATTATTCTATCACCGTCAGGATCAGATCCTTCTCCCACTAATTTGACTCGTGAGAATTCACGTACAGTTTGGTCAGGTCCTGCATCTGCCATTGGAGGATGATTAACAGGTAATACTTTAACAATAGCAGTATCTTGGGCGTATCCACTGCCAGGCACATAACCTGTTAGTATGAAAGATAACACTATGGCCTGTTCATCGTCAATATTAGGCGCTGTAAAAGTTGGAGTAGGACTTACAGTAGAAGATAATGCAACTGTTGGACCTAAATGCTGTACCCAAGAGAATGTAATAGGCTTATTGTTAATTTCCCAACCATCTCCATGTAGAGTAACTCTAGAACCTTCATCTACAACTTGAATTGGTCCTGCATCCACTGTAAGCGATAGATTACTAGAAGAAAATGTTGATAAGAATAGATCAACCGTATCAGAATCAGTTCCTCCAAATCCATCATCAACTGTTACTTCAAATGTTAAAGGAATAAAATCGGTAAAGTCTAACTGAGATCCATCAATTGTTAGATGTTTTAAATTCATATCCTCAACTGATGCATTTTGGCCTGCTAATTGTTTCCAAGAATATGTTAAAAAGTCACCATCACTATCGTGTGCATCAGAAAATATAGTAACTGCATTAACTGATGGGAAAGTAATTTTATCTCTTCCTGCACTTACAGTGGGAGCATGATTAACTGGATTTACTATAACATTAACAGATTCTTGGCTTGAACCGCCGAATGGATCAGATACAGTTAACATAAAGCTAAGAGTTTTTGTTTGACCGTTATCTACTGAAGGAGCAAGAAAATGTGGCTCTAGAATATTATTAGCAGATAATTCGACTAGTTCTCCACTAGTTTGTTCCCAAAGGTAAGTCAAGTCATCATTGTCAGGATCCACACCAGTTCCAACAAGTGCAATCATTTTTTCTTCTTCTACATTAACATTATCTTGAGCATATACAGAACCAACAGAGCTAATAGTCAATAAGGAAATAACAGTAAATAATGTGAGTAAAATAGGGATCTTCACGAGATTGCTAAAAATTTAACATATTTTAGTGATTCGATTACATTATCCTTCTAAAATTATCCTACAAACAAAATATTTTACTAAATTTCTTGGTCAATTGGCTTTCTAATTTTAGATCTATATGTAACTGAAGATTTGGTCATCAGAAGACCTTTAATTCAATTAGGGATATAAGGAACTTTTTCGTTGGATTAATATGGCAAAATATGATGGTTTGTTAGGGCAACCAATACTTGAGGTAGAAGAACCAGATAAAGAAGGTGGAATTACCTTTATCTTTAAAGACAATAGGTTTTTGTTCATCAAAGCAATTGATGGAAAGATTGAGACCGTATCGATTCCAGAATAAGTGAACATGAATGGAAAAATTTGATCCAATCAAAATGATAGAACTTGTAAAGGTTGAGGATCCTGATTCTGAAGGAGGATTAACTTTAATTTTTCAAGATAATAAAACATTAAAGATCAAAGTCGTCGATGGAAAATTAGTTTCAGAATTTGTCTAAACTAATTTTTTACATGTTTTTCATAAAAATCAATAGCCAATTCTTGTATTTCAGATTGAATAGAGCCAGGTCTTTCATCTCGAATTTTTTTAATTGCTTCATCAGCTGAAAATTTTTTATATTTTACAAAGTAGCATGCAAGAATCGTTCCTGCTCTTCCCATTCCAGCCGCACAGTGAACCATTACTGCTTGATCGTTTTTAATTTGTTCATGAATAAAGTCTACTGCTGAATTAATTTTATCCATATCTGGAGCAGTAAGATCAGGAGTTGGCACATGTAAATAATCAATATCTTGTACCCAGTTATCAGGTAGAGCGTTTTCAGTCATAGTAACAATTGATTTTATTCCTTGGTTTACAAGCCAATCAAATTCATCGAAACTTGTTGGCATTCCAGAACCAGCTAGTTTTTCTTCAATTAACCAGGAAAAATTAGTTGGTCTTTTTGTAATTTTCCCATGAACCTTTCTCCAGATATTTCCGGGTTTACTCATATTAGATATTCATATTTACTACA
>JAOTZM010000181.1 GCA_029861345.1 Candidatus Nitrosopumilus sp. | reverse complement strand
AAGGATTACTCTGTTTTTTACTTACAATTATTCAAATTAATGCAAAAAAGAGAATAAATTTTCAGAAATTTTGTATAACAATCAAAGGATCTATTTTACAAAAAACCTTCTAAAATTTGAGACAACAATTACAATAATCTCGACATTCAATCTATTTTGGATTATATTGGAAAACTGATGTTAGATATGTTAAAACAATTCATATTCAGAAAATAGTGCATATTCATGAAAACTGTTTAATCTTATCATTTACTAGATGAATTATTGTCTGCAAATGGAACCTGTCCTACCTGTAAGACACACATGGAGAAATCAATTACAGAAAGAGTAGAGTTTGTGCCTGTAAACTGTCCTAGTTGTAAGACTCCATTCAAATTGAATGTCACTAGGTGGCCAAATAGTTAATTTTCATCCTAATCTCTCCATAATTTCCAAACTATTCTGATTAGATTCGGTTCCACTGATATTCTTGTTCTATTCTTGATTACTCTGATTAAATATCTGATAAATTGACTATTATCATGTCATCTACAGGTGCAAAAAAATCCCTGATTTTTACTGCATTTGTAATGTTTTCATTAATTTTTGTAGGAGGAATTTTTGCTGCAACAAATGATATAGCAATTGGCGCAAATCAAGAACTATCCTATCCTTCTTGGTTGATTATCTCATATCTTGCTGGACTATCGATGATAATTTTACCATGCACACTTCCACTTGTTTTTATCATTATTCCCCTTAGCATGGGAAAGGGTGGTAAGAAAGGACTTACCATGGCATTATTGTTTGGTGCAGGTCTTACAATCACAATTTCAGTTTATGGTATAGGGATTGGAGCAATAGGACAAACAGCTGATTTAGATGAAATCTCAGTTTACATGTTTTTGATTGCAGGAATCGCAGCATTCCTTTTTGGATTGTCTCAGTTGAAATTATTTGAATTAAAATTACCAGCATATTCTGGAACTCCAAAATTTATCCAAAACCGTGGAGATTATTCAAAATCGTTTTTCATGGGATTATTATTGGGTAATGCTGGTGTTGGATGCCCAAATCCAATGTTTTATTGGCTTTTGATCTATGTTGCAGGAACTGGAAGTTTAGAAATTGGTGCAAGCTTAGGAGCAGTGCATGGTGTAGGTCGTGCCGTTCCCCTAATCTTGTTGTCTATTCTAGCGATAGTTGGAGTAAACGCAACAAAAGGAATTACTATTAATCGTCAACGAATTGAAACTCTTACTGGTTGGATGTTAATTGTTATCGGCGCCTTTTTGATAATCAATGGAATTCCTGGTGGACATGAATGGTATGAAAATACAATTATTCATATTGGATGGAACAATCTTGTGTCAATGACTCCAATTCCTCCAGAATTTCATGTTGGTGCACATATACACGAACATCAAGCTGAGATGCCTCAGGAACTTGTGCCATTTTTGTTCATAGGTCTTATTACATTTCCAATAGTTTGGTATTTTATTAAGAAAAAAAGAGAGGTAATAGTATGAAAGATCCTGTATGTGGAATGGAAATAAGCGAAAAAGATGAGCCTATTATTCATAACGGAAAAGAATATCGATTTTGTTGTGCAACATGTAGATGGGCCTTTGAGCAGAATCCAGAACAGTTTACATCCTCATGAAAGTAGAAGTACTGACTACTCCTGGTTGCTCAAATTGTAGTGTTTTAGAAAAAATGTTAGAAAATCTTGGTGTAGCATATGATCTGATTAATGTCACAGAAAAACCAGAATGTTTAGAAAAATATCCAATTTTTACAGCTCCGGGACTAGTCATAAATGAGAAATTAGAGTTTACAGGCATTCCCAATTATGATGAACTAAAAAAGAAACTTTCTGAATAACAGGTAATGTTTTTTACTTTGCGCAGACTTGTATTTTCAAATGACAGATTATTCAATGAATGAAAAAATGATCATTGTCCAATATGCAATCAAAAAATATGAAAATGAAGATACACTTGTTGAGAAACTAAAATCTATATTATCTGAAAAAGATATTCATAGAAGCATTGACACACTAATTGGAACTCAAAAAGTTAGAAGAATTGGTCCTGAAGTTATTCAAAACAATGAGAGTCATACAGAACTT
Organism: Candidatus Nitrosopumilus sp.; assembly: GCA_029861345.1. GTDB lineage: Archaea > Thermoproteota > Nitrososphaeria > Nitrososphaerales > Nitrosopumilaceae > Nitrosopumilus. The sequence goes on along the minus strand of JAOTZM010000181.1, from coordinate 471 downwards.
CCTGACCTGCCAGATAATCTAAAACCTGTAATTGAATCACTTTAACGAATTTTTTTGGTGTTTCTATTGATGACACATATGAATTTGAAAATAATTTTTCCTGAAAAATTTTTGTAGTAACAATATTTTCATTATTAATCTATTTAGCTTTTACCCATACTGATTCAGATATGCAAGAGTTTTTGACTAAATACTAGCTTTCAAAGAGGTTAGTTATGTATCCATTATCAGAATTTAGTATGATCCAATTTAGAATCCACGAAGTCCCTGTGGACGCATAATTTCTGGATGTTGTTTCATCCATTCTATTTTTTCTAACATATCTTTTTTATCTTGTGGGAAAGTTCCCTTGATTGTATATGCATTTGAACCATGATTTGCTCTAAACACAATTTCTTCTTTGGTCTCTATTTGACTAATCAAATTGTAAAGTTCTTCTAATGATTCATCATCATTAATTCTAATGAATTG
>JAOTZM010000080.1 GCA_029861345.1 Candidatus Nitrosopumilus sp. | reverse complement strand
GAATTCTTTTTGCAGACATTGGGAGGACTGCAATCAAGAAAACCTACAATAAAATTTGCAATTGATATTTCTCTGCGCTTTTTATCCAGCGAATCCTTGATAATCAAAAAAGGTGAGAGGTATGCTGCTACCGAATTTGGAAAAAAGACATCAATGCTGTATATTGATCCTTTAACTGCAACTTACTTTAGAGATGCAATTGAAAACGTATCTCAAGAAAGAAAACACACATTTGGATTTCTGCATCTGATCTCAAATTGTGAGGAATTTTTCCCCAAATTCTCACTTCGAAACAAGGATTATGAGTCTGCCAGTCTTTTGATAGAAAACAATTCCTCAGAACTACTTGAACCAATTTCAGAGTATGATTGCTCAAGAAGCCTTTTGGCCTTACAGTCTTGGATTACTGAATCTTCAGAATTATCGCTCTCTGATAGCCTCGGAATAGAGTCTGGAGACATGCATAGAATGGCTGAGACGGCAAATTGGCTTTCATATTGTCTCAGGGAGATTTCAAAGCATGTTGAGAGGGCAGATTTGCTTGAAGAACTAGATAATCTGAGAAGAAGAATTGTTTATGGAATTAAAGAGGAATTGCTTGAACTTGTAAGGGTCAAAGGAATTGGAAGAGTTAGGGCCAGAATTCTTTACAAAAACGGAATAAAGAATCTAGAAGATTTGACAAAGATTCCCGTAAATAAATTAGCAGAGATTGATAAAATTGGTTCAACACTTGCTGATAACATCAAGTCCGAACTACGAAAGGTTAGATGATTGATTGAATTAATACTTCCAGCAATAGTTTCCTGCATAATTGCATTTTTTGTTGTATTTGTAATGACTCCTCCATTGATAAAATTTCTAGAAAAAAGAAACCTTACAGTCAAAGACGTTAACAAAAAAGATGTAATGGTTGCCAGACCTGGTGGACCAGCAATAATTGCAGGAATTATTGCATCTGAAATTGTTCTTTATGCATTTTTACAACTAAATGAAATTCTCGCAATCATTATCACTACTTTTGCAGCATTTCTAATTGGATACATTGATGATCGAAAAGTTATGGGAGGTTGGTTCAAACCAGTAACTCTAGCATTTGCTGCAATTCCGATTATTGTCTTTGGTGTGTATGATTCAAATCTTGCATTTCCATTGTTTGGAACAGTACACATTCCAGTATTGTATCTTGCATTGATAATTTTGATGATTCCTATTACTGGAAACACAATCAACTCAATTGATGTTCTAAATGGAGTTGCCAGTGGATTTATGGTAATTGCAAGTTTTTCATTATCAATCTGTTTGTTTATAGTAGAAAATTATGAAATTGCAATAGTTAGTCTGCCGCTAGGATTAGTTTCATTGGCCTTTTACAGATATCACAAAATTCCGAGTAGAATCTTTCCTGGTGATTCTGGCGCATTAACTTTAGGTACAATGTATGGTGCAATTGCAATTGTAGGTGGAGTAGAAATTATAGCGGCAGTTGCTCTTTTGCCTGCTGTTATTAACTCATTTTTGTTCTTATCAAGCGTAAAACGAATAGAAGACCATAGAAAAATCAAAGGAAAGCCTGTAGAGCATACTGATGATTTTAGGCTCAAGGCAACTGATGATAAGACTGCCCCTATTACTCTGGTAAGGTTGATACTTGCTGGAGGGTCCTTATCCGAAAAACAGGTTGGCTTGGCAATATTCAAACTAGCTATATTTTCAGGAATTTTGGCAATAATTACTGCATTTTTGATGAGGGTTTCTCTTTGAGGTCTGGCCTTTTTGGATATTTGTTTGCAATGTGGATTTTGATACTTGTTGGAAGTGGAATTGTTGTCACAATATTAGGACCAATTTCAATTTCTGGATTTGGTGAACTTAATTGGATTATTGGATCATCAATTAAAGCAATAGTTGCAATAATTCTAGTTGTATTATGGATTTTAATTTTATCTAAATTGAAAAACTGGATTTTTAGAAAAGATATAACGTCTTAACTTTCCTTCCATTCTCTTTGCTTCTTGTCATATTCATCTCTGGTGTATCTGATGGTAGCTGGAGAACCCATAACAACAGAATTCTCAGGAACATCTCTTGTTACAACTGCTCCCATGGAAACAACACTGTTCTTTCCTACTGTAACTCCTGCTTTGATTACTGCACGTGCACCAATTATTGCATTGTCTTGAATTGTTACTCCTATCATTTTATTACACATTGGATATGGATCATTTGTTAATACAGCTGCAGGACCAATGAAGACATTTTTTCCAATTCTAGAGAGAGGTGGAATGTATGCTTGACCTTCTATCTTTGTGTTTTCACCAATCTTTACATTATAATCAATATGTGCAAGAGAACCAATCTTGACATTATTCCCAATCTCTACATCATCTCCTACATATGAAAAATGCCAAATTTGTACATTGTCTCCAATTTTTGCTTTTTCAGAAATAAAATTAGTAACCATTATCTCACAAATGCCATGGGTTTGACTTTGTGATAATTTTTTCAGGTAATTTATCTTTGTTATTTTTTAGAAATTCTATCTCCTGTTTTTTGTCTCTTAGTTCATCAGGAAGCATAATGGGTATTTCCTCAATAATTGGGTAAAATCTAGAACATTTTGGGCAAAATAGTGCCCCTTCTGAGACTATGTTGTCTTTTTCTTTAATTTCAAATAATTCTAAAGGATGATTTTTGTCAATTGGGCATGCAAGAATATCCATCATTGTTTTGTTCATTTTAGATCTAGATAGATTGGAACTCCTTTTTGACTAGATAAAAGTGCAGCTTCTGCAATCTTTGTAACATTAACTGCTTGTTGTGATTTGACAACTTGTTCATTTTTACCTTCAATTGCCCCAAGAAAACTCTGAATTTCTAATAATAGAGGTTCTTGTTTTTCATTTTGAATTGTTTCCGATTCATTACTCTTCTCTACAATAACTTCTTGAGTGATAAAATCTGATGAAATTATTGCATCTGTACATACTGCATTGAATTTTCTAACCTTCTTTGGTGTTATCCAGTTTAATGAAATTATTGCAACTTTATCATCTTTATACCCTAACATGATACTTGCAAAATCTTCATGTTCATGTTTTATTTTACCTGCCCTTGCAAATACTACATGAGGCATATCGTCAAACAACCAATTGGCAGTATCAATATCATGAACTGAAGTATCATAAATTATTCCAACATCTTTAATGTGGAGAGGTATTCTATTCTCGCGGTGAAATTCTAGCATCACCAAGTCTCCGAATTTTTTTTTATTAACAATTTTTTTAACGATATCTACTGCAGGATTAAATCTCTCAATATATCCACAAGTAAGAATTACTTTGTTTTTCTCTGCAAGTCTTGCAAGTTTTTGGCCATCTTCAGACTTGTACGTCATTGGTTTTTCTACAAAGACATGTTTTTTTGCTTCTAACAATTTTCTTGCAATTTGTGTGTGAGTTGATGTAGGGGTTACTACAAAGGCTCCATCAAATTCTTCTGAACTTAGTAGTTGCTCTAATGATTCATAATTATTTACAGAATATTTTTCTCCATATTCTTTACTTTTTTGAGAATCTATGTCACATATGGCTGATAATACGCCTAGCCGAGATAAAATTCTAGTATGATTCTTACCCCATCCTCCAACACCGATTTGAACAATTTTCATCTAATACACCGAAGTTAACCAATGAGAATAGTAATCATTCTTGTTCATTACTATGTCTGTGTACTCTTGCATCATTTTCTTTGTAATGTCGCCTGCTTTACCGTTCCCTATTTTTTTTGAATCAATTGATATGATGGGAGTGATTTCAGCTGCAGTTCCTGTCAGGAAAATCTCGTCAGACATAACTAATTCACTTCTTGTAACGTCTCTTTCAGCAACTTCAATATCCAGATCTTTTGCAATTTTGATTATTGCATCACGAGTAATCCCTTCAAGGGCTGATGATGCCAGTGAGGGTGTTATCAATTTTTCATCTCTTACAATAAAGATATTTTCTCCTGGTGCTTCACTAACATTTCCATTATGATCAAGCAAAATTGCTTCATCAACACCATTTCTTTTTGCTTCCTGTGTTGCAATAATGGAATTTAGATAATTTCCTCCCATTTTTGCTTGTAGAGGTGTTGACATGTCTGAGAATTTTCTCCAAGACACAACTCCTGCTGTAATTCCATTTTTGTCAAACAGATCTCCAAATGGAAATGTAAAAATTGCAACGTTTGTAGGAGCCTCTTCAGTTACATGTAGATTTATTCCATAATCTCCTACAAAATAAAATGGTCTAATGTAGCAAGATTTTATAATCTTATTTTTTCTACATATTCCTGTAATTGCATCAGTAATTTCTTTATCAGAGAAATTAAGCGAAATGTTGTAAAACTGTCCCGATCTTCTAAATCGTTTTACATGTTCATCTAGTCTAAATACATAGAGATTCTTCCCATTCCAATAAGCCCTTATTCCCTCAAAGATTGATGTTCCATAATGAATCGCATGAGTAGTAATAGGAACTTGGGCCTTTTTTGTAAGAACATATTTTCCATCAAACCAGACATATTTTGAAAGTGGAAGTTTCATAGAAAATTTTCATCTGTTGTGTATTAATTTATTTTCAATTAAATTTTAATTCTCTTATGCTTGATACCTATATTCATTGAATAATCACTAACTATTTTTTGACCAACCTTCTTTAGGGAATTTCATTCCAGCAACTCTTGTAGTCATGTCTTCAGCATTTGCATATTTCTCTACTGTTTCCCAATCTTCTTCAATTATCTTTGCTATGCTTTCAGGAACATCATCTTTCCATGAGGATTTCCCTCCAAGTGCCGCCTCATACAATTCTTCTTTAACTGATGAGGCAGAAAGAGATTTTCTTTTACCTACCTTTGGTTTAAGTCTATAAATTTTTAGCATGTATCCTTCAGCCTTGTCTCCTGTATATGAAAAAAAATCACCTTCCACTCCTCGAAGAACTTGTTTTCTTAATTGCCATGATTTTGGTGCCAATAATGGAGGTATGTATTTCTTAAATGGCGCAAAAAAGGCATAATCATCAGTTATCTGAATCGAATCTCCAAAAACAGATATCAACATTTTCTTTCTGGTTTCAAAATTAAACGGAAAACTCTTACTGTTGATCTCTTTTTCGCTGTTTTTGAAAACTACGGGCATGACTTTGACAATATCAGCTTCTTTTTTCAGGTCTGAAATTATTTCAACATGTGCTTTAGTTACTGGATTTAGATGGGCAAGATATAATGCAGTAATCAATTAGATTAACTAAATAAATCTCATATTTCAATGATTGATTTTTAAAAGAATATTCTTTTTAAAAAAATCTATCCGTATGATTCGTATTTGACTTCAAAGCTTCCGTCTTCACGTTTATCATGTTCTGTGACAAAACCTTTTGGTTGTAAAAAGTCCATAACACCATCTATTGTTCCTTGCCAACCACAAACATAGAACATTGTGTTCTCTTTTGTGATCTTATCGCCAATTAATTCTTCTAGGGCTGACATTCCACTTTCTCTAGGTCTTAGGAATGTTTCTACCCTTCCAATTTGACCGGCCCATGATCTGTTAAACCATTCTTGGGGTCTACTGATTGCTGCTCTGTACTTAAAGTTCCATTCGTCCTTTCCTCTTGCAATACTTTCATTTTCAAGATTAGTTAGCAAATCCTTGTAACTGAGCTCATCAACATAACTTGCACCATGTAAAACTACAATTTCTCTTTTATCTCCTGTATCATGAAGATGTTGTGCAAAGCTTACAAATGGTGCAAGACCTGTACCTCCACCAATACAAACAATTCTTCTAGTATCTTTTTCTCCACTTGGAAGTTCTTGATTAATCAATAGTGCTCTACCTGTAGGTTTTAACCAAAGAATTTCGTCTCCTTCTTTTGCATTAAATAACTGTGTAGTTAATCTGCCTGGTAGTGGCTTTCTTACCCATCTAATTACAAGCTCAATGTAATCTCTATTTTCTGGATGAGATGCAATTGAATATGCTCGTCTAACCATCTTTCCACCCTCAGCAGGATTTGGTAATCCTAATGTGATAAATTGACCAGCTTTGTAATCTGGGACTGGACCATCTTTTGGAACTAATCTTATAATTGTAAGATCCTCTTTTAGGAGTTGAATATATGTGGCCGTTGCTTTGTTATCTACTACCATATCGATTCAATCATAATTATCACGGTTAAATATATTGTGTTAATTTCATAGGTCTATTTCAATTTGACCGCTAAACGTTAATAACCAATTTGAAAAGTCTTAGTCGATCAGAATTCTGATAATTGGGCCGGTCGTCTAGTCTGGTAGGATAGGTGCATGGCATGCATCGGATCAAGGGTTCAAATCCCTTCCGGTCCACTAAATCTTTTTCAACTGAGAAAGTAGTTTTTCCATTTCAAGATCATTATCTTTAACAATTTCATTTATTTTATCATCTGAAATTTTGATATTTAGATCAATAATTGCCTGAAGGGCACTCTTTCTTACTTCCAAATTCGAATCCAAAAGTGACTCAAGAAAAATTTCTTTAGCTCCTTTATCTTTAAGATATCCTAGCGCTCCAATTGCACATGATCTAACCATAGAGCGATCATCTGTCGCCAATTTTCTAATTTCTGGAATTGCGGCTATCTCATTTCTATTTGCCAATACTAGTGATAAAAAACCTCTGATGTTTTTACTTGCAGAATTCAAACTTTTAATTAAGAAATTTGAAATTTTATTTTCATTTAATACAAGTGAGCTAAATGCTTCTCCTCTGACTTTAATATCATCGTCATCTAATTTCAAAATTATTTTTTCTAATATTTCTGGGTTGTTTGTACAATCTAAAGTTTCTAAAATTCTGATTTTTTCTTCATTACTTCCAGATTCTAAAACTTTCAAAATCTTTTTCAAGTTATGAATGAATTCCTCATTTCTAGTTAATAATAGTTCAATTTTTTCAAAAAATTTTCTTCAGATTCAAAAAAACCCTTTTAGCTTTAAATTATCCTTAAATACCAAACCCTGCATGTCAACCGAAGCCAGAGACACCATATTCATTGGTAAGAAACCATTGATGGCATATGTTACATCAACGCTAATTCAATTGGCAAACTTACCAACCGTCAACATCAAAGCTAGAGGACTCAGCATAGGTCGTGCTGTAGATGTAGCTCAAATCATTGCACGAAAAACAGAAAATGCAGGCTACTCTATCGGAGATATTAAAATTGGCTCAGAATCATTAGAGTCACAAGACGGTAGAACTAGAAACGTGTCAACAATAGAAATTGAAGTAAAGAG
>JAOTZM010000079.1 GCA_029861345.1 Candidatus Nitrosopumilus sp. | reverse complement strand
CTTTAGGAAATTCTGCTACAGAAATTCTAGTGTCTGCAGGAGATCTTACAGTAAAACAATCATCTGAATAGATTTCTTTACCGTTAATTATGATTGGATATTTTCTGCCAAGTTCTTTTTTTACTTCATCAATTGCCTTTTCAAACTCTGCATGAAAATCATCAGTAGAGTCATTAGATACTGCATTACCCCACGTGTATTCGTTTTCAAATTCAGGCAAGTTATATCTCTCCTGATGAGTAAAGCACTTCAGAAATTATTCTAGAGGCCAAATGAGATGTCCTGTCTTTTACATCAAAGCTGGGACAGACCTCCATAACATCCATACCTACAATTCCTCTCTTAGCTATTTCCTTTAACAGATAAACTGCATCTGTACTGTTCAAACCAAGAGGAACTGGAACAGAAACACCTGGTGCGTAAGCGGGGTCTACACAATCCATATCAAATGAAATGTATACTTTATCACCTAATTTACTCAGGACTGAATTTGTCACTTGTTTGATTCCTTGTTCTCTTATGTCAAAAGGAGTAATCACTTTTAGATTATATTTTTTAATATTATCCAATTCTTCCAGTTCTGGAGTTCTAATTCCTATTTGAACACTAGAAGAAATTTCAATATTTGAAAGTACATCATTTACAACAGAGCCATAATAATTGGTAGTCGAACTTACAAAATCAGGATGAGCATCAAAATATACTAAAGAAATTTTTCCATGTCTTTTTGCAATTGTATTAATTATTTGTCGAGTAATAGAGTGATCCCCTCCAATTGAAATAGGGATCTTTGATGAATCAGAAATCTTATCATAAGTATTTTCAATTTGGTCTCTTCTAATGTCCCCAAAGTCATGAACTTGTTTTTCATATCCTTGAAAGGGGCGTCCAAGAGAAATTTTTCCATCTCTTTCAAAAGAATCATGAAGATTGGAGATTTGACGAATTTTTAAGGGTGCTTCTTCAGTTCCTTTTCTTAATGCATTTGACTGTGATTCATCAGGAATACCAATAATGACAAATTCAGATTGTTCAAAATCATCTGTATTTGCCCAGCAAATTTTTTCCATAGTAGAATGGTTAAGGTTTGATCAGAATATTTACTTTTTAGAGACCGCTCAATACTCTCTACTTTTCAGCTAAACTAGGTTCAAATTATTAGAAAATTTTTCAAAAACAAGTTTGAATCCATTTCAGGGACTTGCACTTTTAATTTAAATCCCTTTGATGGAACCAAACTAGTAACAAAATTGATCTGTCTCTAAAGATTTGAATTTAGAAATATTATCTCCATCCGTTTTTGCTACTGTCCTTTACCAGTTATTGCATGCTGGAATTAAGAAGAGAAAACATACTCTGGCTGGTAGGCTCTCTTATAGCAATTGAAATTATATTTAAACCAAAGTCATAATTATGAACTCTACCTTCATCAATTTTCATTCTCTGTGAAATCTAGACAGTATTTTGCACGAAATCAACCTTATATTGAATCAAATCTACAAAGTACTATAATTAATCAAAGACTAATGTCTTCATTATTTGTAAGGGGGTTTCTCCTCTGCAAATTTATCCTAAGATCAAAAATACAGACTTTAAAATCCTGAAAATTGAAAGTTTTTATGTAATTAGATTCGTTTCGATCTCAGTGAAGACTTCCGCAATTTTCTCAATTTTAGTACTTTTCACAATAATTTCTGTTGTTAGTTTAACACCAGCTGCTTTTGCAGAAAATGCAGAAATCACAATTGAAGCTGCACTAGGTTCTGGTGCACCTGGTTGTGAGGAAACTGCAGAGGGATGTTACATTCCAAGTACTGCAACAGTAGATGTTGGCGGTGTAGTAATTATGTCAAACCCTGACACTGCAGCACATACATTCACAGCAGGAAGCCCAGCTGACGGTCCAACGGGTGAATTTGATACAGGACTGGTAATGGCAGGAAATTCCTTTGAATATTCTCCAGATACAGTGGGCGAGATTCCTTACTTTTGTATGGTTCATCCTTGGATGGAAGGTGTAATCATAGTACAAGAAGTAGGAGCTGAAGAAGAAACTCATGAAGAAGAGATGGTGGAAATGGAGACCATGATGGTAGGAGATGTAGATGTTACAATGTCCCCACCAATTGAAGGTTCAGTAGATGCACCAGTTACAATTGTAGAATTTGGAGATTATCAATGTCCAAAATGTGATCAATGGTTCCAAAATGAAAAACCAACAATAGCATCAGATTATATCGATACTGATAAAGCAAAATTATACTTTGTTGATTTCCCATTCTTAGGTGAAGACTCAGATAATGCAGCAAATGCATCATACTGTGCAAATGACCAAGGAAAATTCTGGGAGTATCATTCTACATTATACAACAACCAAGGTGGAATTAACGAGGGATGGGCAAATGTTGACACACTAAAACAATTTGGTGCAGACTTGGGACTTGACACAGCAGAATTCAATGAATGTGTAGATTCAAACAAACATGTTGATAGAGTATCTTACAATAAAAATGTCGGAGCAACTCACGGCGTTGAGGGAACTCCTGTATTCATAATAATTGGTTCTAATGGAACAACTGAAAGAATTGATGGACCACAATCATCTGCTACTTTTGCTGAAGTTATTGATGCTATGCTAGATGAACCAATTGAAGAAGCAATGGCTCAAGAAGAAACTATGGAAGAAGAGATGATGGCAGCTGAAACCACTGAGAAAGAAGGTGGTGGTTGTCTTATTGCAACTGCAGCATATGGTACTGAATTAGCACCACAAGTTCAATTCCTCAGAGAAGTTAGAGATAACACTATAATGAGCACTGCATCAGGTGCAGCATTTATGACTGGATTTAACCAATTGTACTATTCATTCTCACCAACAATTGCTGACATGGAAAGAGAAAACCCAATGTACCAAGAAGCAGTTAGAGCATTTATCACTCCAATGATTTCCACTTTGTCAATCTTGACATTAGCAGAAGATGGTAATGAATTCCAAGTATTTGGATTAGGAGCATCAATCATTGCATTAAACTTGGGAATGTATATTGCAGCACCAGCAATTGCAGGATTCGCAATTAGTAAACGTCTCCGAAATTAATTCTGTATAAAATTTTAATATCTTAAAGTAAATTTTTGAGCTAGACTTGGAGCACAAACTTGCATTAAAAACAGTATTCTCAAATCCAAAATACGTTGGATTGTCAATTGGAATATTTACTGCAATGCTAATTCCATTATCATACATTGCAGAATACTTGTTTCTCAAACCAAAAGTAACATTGTTTGTTCCTGATTATGCTGCATTTGGATTTGTATTGATTGTCATAGTTTCAGCATTAACTGGCATAGTGCTCAGTATGGGAATTTATCGAATTGTTATGCTAAAATCAAGTAAAAAGAAAATGAGTTCAGGATTCATTGGTTCTATGATAGGTGCAAGTGCAGGTGCTTGTAGTTGTGGTTCCATTGGATTTGCAGTCATTTCAGTATTTGGAGCAGTAGGTGGTGCAGCTACTTCATTTCTTGCAAACTATGAAATTCCATTACGATTAATATCAATTGCAATATTGATTGGAACATATTTCTACATGGTAAGAGGACTTACAGCTGAATGTAAAGTCACATTCAATGATGTAAAAGAATGAATGCTTTGTTTAAATCTCCGTCCGTTTTCATTAGTATGGTTGAATTTGATTTAAAGTGAGTTGATCATATCTTCAAATCCCGATACAGGTTTTTCAAACATTCCAGATTTGTGATCTTCAATTAGCCTGTCAACTAACTGTTTGTTGGAAAGATGATATTTCCTTTTGCGACCAAAGTCCAGAGTAATCGTTACAATGTTGTCTTTGATTAATTGCGAAAGATAAAGAGACACTGTGGATGGTGATTTGGATACATCAGAAACAATCTGGTTAAAATCAAGACCTTTTTTGCTATCTCCCTCATTTAACATCAGAGTGTATATGATGTCTCGAGGAGTCTTTCTCCTTAATGCTTTTGCAACCATGGATTCTTCATCTGAAAAATCTCTGGGATAGAACCTTGTCTGTCGTGGGAGTCTTTGTACTTTGATAGATTCTGTTTTTTCCAATCTTCTGAGATGATGACTGAGAACTCCATTTTTCAAATTTGTGAGTCGCATTAGATCTCTGAACTGGATTCCAGGATTTTTTTCTATCAGTTCAGTTAATTCGGCCCTTCTGTTCTTGGCTCTTATCTTTACAGAGTCTGAAGACGAGTTTGCATCTTTTTTACAGTTAAGACACAAACAGTCATTCATCTAACCAATCTCCTGCAAATACAATAATGGATAAACTGAAAATGAAAGTGATAAAAATAAAACAGATGTGAGTGTCTTCATTGTTTCCTCACATTTGTTACGTTTTCATGTTCTAACCATGCTTCCTTCTTGGTCTGTATCAGTGCCCAAACAGAGCCAATTACAACTCCAACTTGAACTACTTTGGATACCATGCCCAGATGGCCAATCTTTCCTGCATGTTCCAAGCCAAATGCTATTGCACCTGCATCAGTTCTGGTAACTGCATATAATGCAATTATTCCAATGGTTCCTGCTATGGTTACAACATATGGAGCAGAACTGTTTGGACTCTTTAGCATCCAAAATGCAACTGGAATGTATGCTATAGCTACTACCAAAAAGAATGGTCCTTTTATCATGTCTTGCTCTTCAAATAGTTCTTCTGATGTCTCAACAAAGTAAACAGTAGAAGTTGCTATCATAAGACCAACGACAATTCCGACTATAGATTTTTTATTCATGTATCAGGTATGGTTGATTTTGGATATAATGAGGAAGTTTAGACTGCAATCATTTGCAATTATGTCTGATCCAAATTAATTTGAAAACTGTAACGTAACTGAATTATCAGTAATTGTTACATCACTGTCTCTTTCTAGCGAGGATTGCACAATTGCCTCTAAAAATGCCTTCAAAAAGATTGAACCCTTTTTTCCAAAGTCATGATGTATGCTAACCTCACTAGTACTGTCATTTGTTTGCATATCACACATTCCGTAACCGCAATGCTCAAAATACATCTTGATAAATTCAGAGACGCTGTCTGGGGTCAGTTTCTTCCATTTGAACAAGATGAAATCTTTTGGTTCTGTGGAACCTATCGATTTTGCAAAATTTATGATATTTTTCTCATCAAGAGAATTCAATAAATCTTTGAAGGATCCTTTGCTCATCTCTACCATCCCAAATTTTTTCATAAACTGGTCATATTCAACATGATCACCAAAAATTTGGTTTGCCAATGTGTTTAGACTAATACGTTTCTCTTCAGCTTCTTTTCGCAATCCTTTCTCATATTTTTCATCAATCCTGAAAGTAATTGTAGATGTTTTTTTGGTCTTCATGTATTAATGGTGATTACAAACGATTGCAGTATAAACTTCCTCATTATATCCAAAATCAACCATACTATATCTATGAAACAAAAATCAATCTTTGCACTTGTTCTTGGTGCAATACTTGTCTTGACCTTCTCAGGTACTGAAACTGCATTTGCTGACTACAATGAATACGATGATGACAGAAACGATAACTATGACAAAGAAAATGACAGATATAATAACGATAGAAATGACGATGATAGAGATGACTCTGATGACAAGTGGAAAAAAGAGAAAAGAAGTTAAAAATCAAATTGTCTGAAAAGACAACAAAATTCTTTTTGTTTAATCAAATAAATTTTTACTTAGTTTTTGAATTTAATCATCTCCAACAACAATATGCAAAACTACCAATGCAGCAAGCAATATCACAAGACCAAACTGACCATGAAGCAACTTGCCAAATATTTTGGAATTTCTAGATGATGTATACTTTAGCAGTAATCCGCTTATCATCATCACACTCATCACAATAGCTAAAGACAGAGAAATGGAATCCAAGTGCCTGGATAATAATAAACCATGCGTCATTCCTGCAAAATATCCAATCGAATTGAGCATTATGTGGAAATTCAATATTGGTTTGTAGACAGTCCTAATCTGTTTTGCAACTTGCACTGTTGAACTGCCTGTTTTTATGGCATATCTTCGGATTTTGTTCATTGCGATAAAAGGTATGTTTGCCATTATTCCTGCTCCCACTGCAACCCATCCTAGGTTTTCTACAATATCTTCTGCCTCGTCATCGTCATCTGCATATGCCAGTGTGGGAGGAATAACTAGCAAAGACAGCAATGTCAAAAAAACAACAAATTTCCAATTGGTTTTTTTGATTGTCATGATTTTGGACTGGATTTTCTTTTTGATGATGTGATCTTAAAAGCAGTGTAAGCTATCGAGGCTCCGATTGCTGCAATTGTGCCATACAGAATGACATTTCCAATGTCTGTACCTAATGGAATACCTTCATCCTGATGTTCCCGTTCTCTTTTCATTTCTCCAAAACCTTCTCTGTCTTCTTCATCATCATCCTCTGCATACACGGCTGGAATTGCGTAGACCATTGACAGCATAACAAACAATACAAACACAATTGATATTGATTTCATATGTTATTTTGATCCGCCATTTGTAGATTTAAAGAAAGTATAGAATTTCCACAACTGGAAATCAAATTTTTATTAAATTAATAATTGTGTATCTAAAAAATAAAAAATTAACTTGTTGGATTCATTGCAGCAGCTCTTTCCTTGGTTTTTTGGTCAATTGGAGCCATGACATAATCACCTGATTGTGCTTGACATTCCACTATGTTAACTGCAAAGCCATCAAAGGTTTCTGCTATACATCCAGATTCTGTAACTGCTATTACCTTTACCCTCTCAATGTTTTCTTCTGGTGCTACATACCACATAAGATATGCAAGAAGTAAAACAGAGACTATGGCAATAACTCCTCCCACAACTAGCAGAGAATTCTTACTTGTTGATTTTTTTGGTTGTCTATTGATTGCAGACATGTTAACAAAGAATTGAAAACTGAATTAAAACTCCCTATACATTTTCCATTGGTAGTTTTCATATGTGGAAGTCGGTTGTGGGAATTGTTTTTGGATATTATATTTGATTTAGATCACATTATCAGTGAAGAAAAATGCTCAAACAAAAAGAAAAGAAACCACCACGACTTAAAATCTGGTCTTTGATAACTGCAGGCACCGCAGTTATCCTAATCTTCACACTAACTCCATGGAATTTTATTCCAACTCAAGTCAATGAAGATGTGACGGTATTGGCAATTACTGAACATGGATGTATTGGAGAATCTCAGTATGGTGTAAGCGTGGTTGTGCCTCAATGTAGTGCACAAATAGGTGATACTGTATCTGCTTCATTTTATGTTCCTTCAATGGAGCTAAACGGATACTATGACCGACTACAAGATAGAGTTGAAATGGTTCAACCATAAACTCTATCATTTTT
>JAOTZM010000180.1 GCA_029861345.1 Candidatus Nitrosopumilus sp. | reverse complement strand
GGTAACAAACATAAAAATTTAAAGTATTTTTTTCATGTAACTCTAAATTTATTTTCTATACATTACTATACAAGTAAAATTCCCTTGGAGAGGGCAATGAAAAAACAGAGATGTGTTCATGTCTTTTTATTTCACAGTACTCTTCAAGGAAATCCTTTTCAAAAACTGGTTGAAGATATTTGTCATCTGATTCTAATCTTTCAATTGCTTCTCTTAATGCAACTGGCAATTTTTTAATTCCCATCTCACGTTTTTTCTTTTCAGAAAGTTTGTAGATGTTCATATCTATAGGATCAGGAGGTTGAATCTTCTTTTTAATGCCATCAAGGCCAGCTAACAGCATAGCTGATTGAGCTAAATAGATGTTGGCGCTAGGGTCCGGTATTCTTGATTCTATTCTTTTTCGAGTTTCCATGTTTTTGTGATGAGATGGAATTCTGATACATGCAGATCTATTACTTCTACTCCATGCCAAATTTGTGGGTGCCTCAAAACCCGGAACCAGTCTCCTGTAAGAGTTGGTAGTGGGGTTTGTTATTGCACAAAGTGATCCTGCATGCTCCAGCAAGCCTCCTATGTAATATTGTGCAATCTGACTTAGTTCAGCATACTCGTCATTTGGATCATAAAAGGTGTTGATTTTTTTACCATTTTCTTCCTTCCATAGACTTTGGCTAATGTGCATGGCAGAACCATTGTCCACTTCTAATGGCTTTGGCATAAAGTTTGCAATTCTACCACGTTTAGCTGCTACTTCCTTTGTAGTCTTTTTCATGGTTATTACATTGTCTGCCATTGGAAGTAATTCATCAAATTCCATCTGTATCTCTCCTTGTCCTCCAGTTGCAACCTCGTGATGATGGGCTTCTATTTTAATTCCAAAATAATTGTGTAATGTACTTCCTATTTCGTCTCTAGCACAGTTAAGACTATCTGCAGGTGGAGCTGGAAAATATCCGCCTTTTACTGGGATGATATAGCCACTCGCATTGTCAGTTGACCACGGTGCTTCTCTTGATTCAATTGAATACCCTGTTCCTCCAGACCAATTAATAGTGGACATTGGATTTGGGCCTAAAACAATCTTGTCAAAAATGAAAAATTCAACTTCGGGACCAAAATAGCATTTGTCAAAGCCCATATCCTTTGCAATCTCACATGCCCTTTCTGCTATGTATCTTGAATCTCTGGAATAACGTTTTCCAGTGTATCCCTCATGAATGTTTACAAAAAAACGTGCTGATTTGGTGCGGTAACTGGCCTGTTCTCTTTCACGATAATCTGTATCAAAAAAATCAGGATTTATTGCAAAAGTATTTGGATCTGGAGTAATCAACATATCAGAATCATAAATCTCTTTGAATCCTTTAATCGAACTACCATCGAGTCTGGGTAATCCTTGGGAAAATGCTTCTTCAGTTATATCTTCACTGACAATACTAATCTGTTGTAGTATTCCAAAAGGATCGCAAAATTGTAGTCTAATCCATTCTATTTCTGATTTTTTTATATCTTCAATTATTTTTGAAATTTTTTGGTCCGATGCGTTACTCATATTTCTCACCATATATCATAGATGTAAACCTGTCATTGTTCATCAAATTCAAACCACTGGGAATATCTTGAGTTATTAGGCTCACACTTACGAGGAATTAGCCTAAGTATTTAATTCTATTGGTAATGAACGGTATTAATTGGTAATGATGGCCAATCTTTTTATAGGAAGAGCGAAAAATCCAAGAGAAGTGCCATTACCAAAAGATGTTATGAATTATCGATGGGACATGGCCAAAGTTGTAAAAAATGAAGGTCATATAGCTGATCTAAAAAACCTCCTACTTGATGCGCAAAAAGCAGCGGATGGACTAGTCCCTTATGCCAGTTTGGGTGCGCATTCCCAAAATGATTACTTTTCAAACATAATGATTAACAATGCAAAAATAAATTCAACGCAAGATTATTCTGATGTTGATGCTTCTTTAGTAATTGGAGGACGATACTCTAAAAAAATTATCAAAACAGATGTTCCTTTCTCTGTAGCTGGTATGAGTTATGGTTCTGTAAAACTTCCTGCAAAAATCTCACTACATCTTGCGTTAAACAACCTTGCAAAAAAAGGAATTAAAGTTTTGATGAATACTGGTGAGGGTGGTGCGTTACCATGGGAAATTTATGGTACAGAAAAATGTAGAGAAAAACTTTCAAAAGCTCATTGGGATTCAATTTTACAATATACGGACAAACTGCTAAGAGCAAATCACTTGGAAGGCATGGATGTTGATGAATTATTTACTCGAGAATACCCAATAGTGGTTCAATATGCATCGGGTAGATTTTGGAAAGATCCTGCATATCTTCTAAATGCTGATGGCATTGAGATAAAAATTGGTCAGGGAGCGAAGATAGGTCATGGAGGAATACTTCCAGGTTCCAAAGTAACAGAATTGGTTGCAGAAAATCGTGGAATACTTGCACACAAACCTGCTCATTCCCCGTCAAGACATTTGGATATTTTAGGACCTGAAGATTTGGTTGCAAAAGTACTTGAACTTAGAGAATTGACTAACTGGGAAACCCCAATAATTGTAAAAGTTGGGGCCTCACGTGTTTATGATGATATGG
>JAOTZM010000179.1 GCA_029861345.1 Candidatus Nitrosopumilus sp. | reverse complement strand
CAGGGCCAATCTTTAATCAAAGAAGCTATCTTGTTACTTGTTGTAGGATCTAATCAAAGACTATTAGGTGATGGAAGTAAGATTAGGGGAGACATCAACGTATTTCTGGTTGGAGATCCAGGTACTGCAAAAAGTGAGATGCTAAAGTTTTGTGCAAGGATTGCACCAAGAGGTTTGTATACCTCAGGTAGAGGTTCAACAGCTGCAGGACTTACAGCTGCTGTAGTTCGTGATAAAACAGGTATTATGATGTTAGAGGCAGGTGCAGTTGTACTAGGTGACCAAGGCCTTGTATGTATTGATGAATTCGATAAGATGAAACCAGAAGACAGAAGTGCATTACACGAAGTTATGGAACAACAATCAGCTAGTATTGCAAAAGGTGGTATTGTCGCTACTCTTAACGCTAGAACTTCAATTTTAGCTGCAGCAAACCCCATGTATGGAAAATATGATCCCTTCAAAAATATAACAGAAAACGTAAACTTGCCTATTCCATTACTCACTAGATTTGACTTGATCTTTGTTGTAAGAGATATACCAACTAAAGAAAGGGATGAAAAGATTGCAAGACATATTATTGAATTACACACTCCACAAGGAACAGACAGACGTTCAGTAATTGATGTTGACTTGCTTACAAAATATCTAGCATACGCAAAACGATTGACTCCCGAATTGACTAAAGAAGCTGAAGAAAAAATCCTAGCCTATTATCTCCAGATGCGAAACGTAGAATCTGAGGAAATGATTACTGTTACCCCAAGACAACTAGAGGGAATCATCAGACTTTCTACTGCAAGAGCTAGGCTACTAATGAAAGATAAGGTAGAAGAGGAGGATGCTGAGCGTGCAATCTTCCTGATTCAGAGTATGCTTCAGGATGCAGGAGTTGACGTCAATACTGGAAAGGTAGATCTTGGAGTACTGCAAGGCAGACCAAGAAGTGAGGTCTCAAAGATGCAATTGTTTATGGATGTTCTTAAGGGTCTTGAGGGAGACAATAAAATTGCAGTCGAAGAGAGAACATTTGTACAAGAACTTGAAAAGACTGAAAAATTCACTGAAGAAGAAGCAAGAAACTATATCCGAAGAATGCTTAGAGAAGCATCTATTTATGAATCAAAACCCGGTCATTATAACCGAGTATGAATATAGAGAAACTAGATCTTCCCGACACTGTAATTGAATTTCTAAAATCCCAAGGTTTTGAAAAACTATATCCGCCGCAAACAGAAAGTGTAAAGTCTGGATTACTAGATGGAAAAAGCATACTAGTTTCTGCCCCTACTGCAAGTGGGAAAACTCTGATTGCAACACTTGCAATACTAGGTTATCTTTCTAAGAATAAAGGAAAGGTGATTTACCTCAGCCCTTTGCGTGCATTAGCTGCTGAAAAATTTTCAGAATTTAAAAAATTAGAAAAAATTGGACTAGGAAAAAAAATCAAAGTCAGTATATCCACTGGGGATTTTGAAAATATTGAAAAGAATTTGGAAAAAAGTAACGTGTTAATTTTAACAAATGAAAAAATGGATTCTATTATTCGACATGGTGCAGAATGGGTAGAAGAAATTGGATTAGTAATTACTGATGAAGTCCATTTGATTGGAGATGAAAGTCGAGGACCAACACTTGAGATGATTCTCACGCAACTAAAACTACTAGATACAAAGCCTCAGATTGTAGGTCTCAGTGCAACCATTACAAATTCTGAAGAGATTGCAGATTGGCTTGCTTGCATATTAGTAAAAAATGACTGGAGACCTGTACCTTTGTCAGAAGGAGTATGTGATGCCGGAGAGGTAACAATGAGTGATGGCAAAACCTTTGAAGTTGAGCGTAGCATACGCGGAACTCCCATTGATTTAGGCGTACAATCAGTAATGCAAGGAGGTCAATCCCTAGTATTTGCTGAAACTAGGACTCGCTCAAAATCCCTTGCTACAAAGGCAGCTGATGCCATCTCTCAGATTCTAGAGAAAAAAGAATTAACCGATTTAGAAAAGACCTCAAAAAAAATTCTATCAGAAAATGAGCATACGGAATTAGTAAAGACATTAGCGCTACTTGTAAAAAAAGGAGTTGCATTTCATCATGCAGGATTAAATCAAAAATGTAGAGAAATAATAGAAACAGAATTTCGTAAAGGAACTATCAAGCTACTCTCCTCTACTCCAACCTTAGCTGCCGGAGTTAATCTTCCAGCAAGAAGGGTTGTAATTTCAAATGTTAATCGATATAATGCTAAAGTGGGAGCAAATAGACCAATTAGTATTTTGGAATACAAACAACTTTGCGGAAGAGCTGGAAGACCACAATATGATGATTATGGAGAATCAATTATTGTTGGAAATGGAAACACCGAGGACCTAATTGACTACTATATCAATGGAGAACCAGAACCGATAGTCTCAAAGATTACTGATGATAAATCATTACGTACTCATGTTCTTAGTGTAGTAGTTACACATCCTGGAATAAAAAAAGATGAGATCTTAGAATTCTTTTTGCAGACATTGGGAGGACTGCAATCAAGAAAACCTACAATAAAATTTGCAATTGATATTTCTCTGCGCTTTTTATCCAGCGAATCCTTGATAATCAAAAAAGGTGAGAGGTATGCTG
>JAOTZM010000178.1 GCA_029861345.1 Candidatus Nitrosopumilus sp. | reverse complement strand
ACGACTGTATCTTCAGATGGTCTTGATGATACTTGGTTAGGAAAATCAATATCAAAATCTGACATTGATGTTTTAAGAGATCTGTCATACAAATTTAAATTCAACTTAAACTTTGAAGGAGGTGAAGCAGAAACCTTTGTGATTGATTGTCCTCTATTTTCAAATTTGATCCAAATTAATCAGGGCAAAAAAATATGGGATGGATATCGAGGAAGGTTTGAAATAGTGGATGCGGAGTTAAATTACAATGCTTGATGGACTTAAGGATAGCTTGGGAGCTGCAATCAAGAAGATTGTAAAATCCTCAGGCATAGATGAGGAACTTATCAAAGACCTCTCTAAAGATGTTCAAAGAGCATTATTACAATCCGATGTTAATGTCAGATTGGTTCTTGAAATTACCAAACAACTGGAAGAAAGGGCATTAAATGAGAATCCTCCTCCCGGTCTTTCCCGTAAGGATCATATTGTAAAGATTCTCTATGATGAACTTTCAAAATTATTGGGTAATGAATCTGATTTTGATTTCAAACCTGGACGACAAAATAAAATAATTTTGCTTGGAATTCAAGGCAGTGGAAAAACTACTGTTGCATCAAAGCTTGCCAAGTTTTTGACTAGACAAGGATACAAGGTTGGAGTTGTGGGTGCTGATACATACAGACCTGGTGCTTTAGTTCAACTTAGAACGATGTGTGAAAAATCAAATGTTGAGGTATATGGTGAAGAAAATAACAAGGATTCTCCTAATATTGTAAAAAACGGATTAAAGTATTTTGAAAAACAACCATTAGATGTAATTCTGATTGATACTGCAGGACGTCACAAAGAAGAGCAAGACTTGCTTGAAGAGATGAACCGAATTAACAAAGTTGCAGCCCCTGATCTAGCACTACTTGTTATCGATGGAACCATTGGACAGCAATGCTATAGTCAGGCAGAAGCATTTCACAAAACAATCCCTGTGGGTGGTGTAATTATAACAAAATTGGATAGCTCTGCAAAAGGTGGTGGGGCACTTGCTGCATCTGCTGCTACTGGTGCACAAATAATGTATATTGGTACTGGTGAACGAATTGACGATTTAGAAAAATTCTCTCCTACCAGATTTGTTGGTAGATTGCTTGGCATGGGTGATATTCAAGCAGTATTAGATTTGGCAAAACGATTAGAAAATGAGGGTGATGATGTAAGAATGAAAAGAATATCTAGTGGAAAAATGAACATGGATGATTTCTTTTACCAATTAGAAGAAGTCACTAAAGTAGGATCATTGAAAGGATTTCTTGAGAGCATGCCCGGTATTTCGGGAATGGTAAAAGATGATCAGCTAAATCAAATGGAAGATAGGGTATCAAAATGGAGATATATCATTCAAAGTATGACTAAAGATGAAAAAGCAGATCCTGATTTACTTAATTCATCAAGAATCAAAAGAATTTCTCGGGGTTCTGGATGGCCAGAAGGTGAAGTTAAAGAGCTCATCAAAAATTACAAAAACTCTAAGAATATGATGAAGGCCTCCAAAGGACGCCAAATGCAAGGAACCCTTAGAAGAATGGGATTAGGATAATCTTACACACCAAATTCTTTTCCAACATGTCTGACTATCAAAAAATTACTGTCTTAGTAAATCAAATCTTAAAAAAATATGATTTATGTAACAATTGTTTAGGTAGATTATTCTCAAAACAGTTACATCTTTCATCAAACAAACTTCTTGGCAAAAAACTTCAGAAAAATCTAAACTCTATTCCTAAATGCTATATCTGTAAAAATCTGTTTGATAATTTGAGTTATTTTTTAAAATTGATGCTTGATTCTTCATTAGATAATTCTTTTTCAACATTTAGTGTAGGGGCTATAATCAAACCTTCTATTATTGATAGAGATGATTACATTCGTTCAAAATACAAACTAAGGGGAATCGATAGTGTAAAGACTGATATGACAAGAGAATTGGGAAAATTATTTTCCAAAAAAACAAAAAAAAATGTTGATTTTTTGGATCCAGATATTACCTTTACAGTAAACTTGAAAGATGAATCTTGTCAATTACGCTCAAAATCAATAACCCTTTCTGGAAGATATATCAAAACCTTAAGAAACATTTCACAAAAGCAAAAATCTTGTACAAATTGTTCTGGAAAAGGATGTAGAATTTGCAATTTTCACGGGATTTCAGAATTTGATAGTGTAGAAGGAATGATCTCTCAATTTCTCTTTGAGAAATTAGGTGGAACCACTACAAAATTTACATGGATTGGTGGTGAAGATAAATCTAGCCTGGTTTTAGGCACTGGAAGACCGTTTTTTGTTAAAATTCAAAACCCTCTTAAAAGAAATTTGAAATTAAAATCTGTAACATTTGATTTTCTCAAAATCACTAATCTCAAGATTGTTAACGAATCTCCAAAAAAACCTCTTAAATTCAAATCATCAATCGAGATGAAAATTTCTACAGAATCTGAAATTGATAAAAAAAATTTAAAAAAATTAAAGGATCTCAAAACAAATCCAATAATAGTTTATGAAAAATCTGGAAAACGTTCTGAAAAAAGTATTTTCTCGGTAAAATATTCAAAAAAATCTCAAAATAAATTTATCTTGCATATCAAAACCGAGGGGGG
>JAOTZM010000017.1 GCA_029861345.1 Candidatus Nitrosopumilus sp. | reverse complement strand
TTTTGCCAATAGTATCTTCTAGTGAATGAATAGAGTCATTATCAGCTAATGTCCAAACTGTTGCTTGATAGTTTACTTTTCCTGCAACAAGTTCTGCCAACACAGCTTCTGCGCCAGTTCTTTGATGTGTAATCCATGCAGGGCCTGTATCCATGAATGCAGCATCAATGTGACCAAATCTCATTCCTTCGATAATAGTCTCATAGTCAGTTGGAACAACTACTTTAACATCGATTTTAAGCTCATTCTCAAGAAATGTTTCTAGCGCTTGAGCCTTTGAAGTTAATTCATCAGCTTTTTCAACTGGAATAAATCCAATGGTAAGAGTATCAATATCAATAGATTCTGATTCAGATGAAACATTAATGATGTCATTTTCAATAAGGAATTCAATTCCATTTAGAAAAGTAGCATCATCTACTGAACCCTCAGCCCACCAACCAGCATTTGTTTTAATCCAGTCAGGAATCAAACTTTGTGCTTGAGCATTCTGAGCTAGAGGAATTGTTGCAATACTAATTGCTACAATTGTAGCTACTATTGCGAAAGTTGTTTGTTGTTTCATGATTTACTGAAAATCTTAGGATAAGCTAAGTTATTTAAATCAGAGTCTCATTCCAAATTCTCATTCCAAGTCTATAGAATGAGAATATAATGATTAACGAATGTTTTCAATATGAAAATATCAAAAGAGGGTAATTTTTTTGATAGAAAACCTAAGAATCGGATTTAGATTCTACTTTGTTTGGATATAAATTCAAACTTGGTTGCATATTGTCTAAAGTGATTTCTACCTTGCTAATTCTGCTACGGTATTGCTTGATCTTTTTACCTTCAGATGAAATAACATACTTGTCCACCTCAGCAAGGGCAAGATCTTCTAGAGTGGATAATGTTTTGTATACAGTTGAAAGTGAAATTTTTAATTCATCTGCAATCTGAGTCGCATCTTTTGATTCATTTTTTACTGAAAATAATACGGCTCTGGTACAAATATTGCTAAGGGATTCAATTATTTTCTGAGTAATATCAAATTCAGATAATTGAATAATGTTAGGCTTTGACATCAAAATCACTTAGTTAGACACCAAAGTAAGAACAGGTTCTGGCTTTCTAATGGAGATATCAGCTTTGCTGATTCTACTTCGGTAAACCTTGTATTTTCGGCCTTTATCTGACAGCATCCATTTTTCAACTTCAATCAATGTAAGTTCTTCCAAATCAGCTAATTTTTTATAAACAGAACTGAGAGGAATTTTTAGTTTATCAGAAAGTTCAGATGCAGTATTTCCTTTTTTTATTACAGAAAAAAGAATTGCGCGAGATTCAGAATCAGCTAGTGCCTCGATAACTTTTTGAGTAATGTCATATTTTTTTAGTTGTGGTAAAGTTAATCGTCTTGACATTCAAATATCAAAAATATGGGACAGATATTTAAATGACATGTTTAATGTTCTCATTCTATAGATTTAGAACAATCAGCTGTAAGAGTGGGGAGGTTGTTTATGAGATTTAAGACGGTCCCACAAGATTCCAAGAATCACACCGATTGAAACCCAGAAAGAGGTAACTCCAAGGACAGACATTATTCTAAACTCAGTTACCAAATTCATAGGAGCAGTAATTTCATCAGGGTTTTCCGGCATTGCAAAGAAAACTGCAGAAATGAAAACTGCATACCCAATTAGTGCTACAAGTTTTTTGTTACTTTTGAATTTTTTTGATAATTGGTAAAAACCAACTGCAGCAAATCCCGAAATGGCAATAAATGACAAATATAACATAGAACGAAGCACTACAGTTTCACCATCACCTACAGTAGGAGGGTTTGCAGGATATTTGAGGAATGGAATCAAGTATATCGTAAGCCACATTATTCCAGCCAAAACGATAGCCTTTTTGACATCATTATTTCCAGGTAGTGAGTTTCTAGACAATGCAAATACTATTCCATACAATGCACCAACAGAGGTTCCTAAAATTACTCCAGCAAGAATTTGTCCACTTTTTTGCCACACTCGATACCCTTCATACTCTACCCAAAATTCTAGAGTATCTTCTTCTTCTCCAGATTCAAAGAGATTTCGGTTTTCAATTCCTATTGCTTGGTCAAGATAAGGTTCTACAATAGCGAAGTTCACAGTACCATGAATTAGACCTGCAAATGCACCTGAAATTAAAACAATTATGATAAAAAGAGATGTTTTCATGATGCTAGACCCCTAATGACAAGGGAATCCAGCAGCATGCCTCATATCATGAGTAAGTTCATGGATGTAAAGATCTGCAAACGCTTGTTCACCATAAACTAGACTAAAGACATGTCCTTGATCAAATCCTACAACAAATAATCCTGCTGCAAAGACGATAGCTAGTGCCACTATTGCAAGTTTTGAAACACCAGTTTTGGACACATTAATTTGTCTTGATTCAGACATGAATGTCAGCACCATCTGAATATATTTAAGCTCTTGGATAATTTAGCCAATTAATAAAGAAAATAGTCGCTAGGATGATAAAAGATCGTCATTCGAAGATCTAACATTATTGTATTTTTGATACTATTTTTTCTTAAAATATTCTAAAATAGATAATTCAAAAATGAAATTAAATGACAACGAATACAAAAATCAGAATTCAAGGATCAATTAAGGGTCCATAATTGATCCACATGTTCAAATAAATGAATTTCAATTATGAAGATAATGATAGAAATTACAGGATTGAAAAGAAATCACTACAAATTTTGAATTAATTACAAAAGGAATTGAAGATATCTTTAGAAAATTTCAAGTCATAAAATCTTGGAATCTCATGAAATTATCTAGATTCGAAGAATACTAATCAAGAAGAAAGAGTTTCTGAGAAATCAATGGACATAATCACAATATAAAAAAATGAGAATTATTAAATTTTGGAGAGTTTTTAGAAAATTCAGGTAGAACATATCTGAAAAAAACTATTCAAATTATTCAAAATATTGTTTCGAGAAAAGGCTCTAGTAAGATACTTACATTTAGCATTCCCCATGTACTCAAGGCACTTCAACTACTAGCAAAAGACCAATTTGTTAGTAGAGCCACATTTGGAAAAGAAATTCAACTTGGAGAAGGTGCGGTTAAAACACTAATCTTGCATCTAAAAGAGGCAAATATGATAGAGTCAACAAAATCTGGAAGTTTTCTAACAGAAAAAGGACAAAAAATATCAAAACAAATTCAAAAAGTGATTCCAAATGAATGTCAGATTAAAAAATGTAATTTAATTCCAGGAAAAAACAATCACGCCATTATTCTCAAAAATTATGCGTTTGCAATTAAATCAGGATTGGAGCAGAGAGATTATGCAATTTTGTATGGATCTTCAGGATGCATTACTATTTTGTTTCAAGAAAATAAATTTGTATTTCCTAGAGAAGACAGGGATTGTTTTCTTAATGATGAAAAGACAAAAAAATATCTCTTAGAAAGTCTAGAACCTGAAGATGGAGATGTGATTATTGTGTCATCCTCAAACGATCCCTTTGTTGCAGAAATTTCTGCAAAAAATTCAGCATTGTGGACTTTGGCTACAAATTAGAGAACCTATTTACTTGAAACAAATTTCATCTGGTTATGATAAAACTATTCCTATTGACAATACCCATAGTAATAGGAATTGTTGCAGGAATATTTTTAGCAGTTTATCCCGAATCCGAAAATAATTCAGAGACGCTTACTGCTTCAAAATTAATTGAAAATGGTTCTCCGATATTAGGCGATTCAAAAGCGCCAATTACGGTTTTAGAATGGGGGGATTATCAATGTACATTTTGCTACAAATTTCATCAAAACACTCTAGATTCTATTAATGAAGATTTTATCAAAACAGGCAAAGTAAAACTGGTCTTCAAAGATTTTCCACTAAACGGTCCTGATTCTCTTCTTGCAGCAGAAGCAGCCTATTGTGCGCAAGATCAGGAAAAATATTGGCAATATCATGATGAGCTTTACAAGAATTGGGGAGGAGAAAGAACAGGATGGGTTACAAGAGAGTCATTAGACAGATTTGCAATATCAGTAGATTTGGAATTAGAATCATTCAACATATGCCTTGATGAGCATAAATATCAAAACCAAGTAATCGCACTTCATGAATTTGGAAAGGAGATTGGGATTGATGCAACTCCATCTTTTTTGGTCTTTAATGATGAAAAAATAATCAAGATTAGAGGAAATCAACCTCTAGAAGTATTTCTAAAAACATTTGATGAGTTGTAATTTTGAGGAAATATTACTTGAATCAATCAAAATTAATATTCGCATAATCAGGAGAAGTCACAAATGGGTAAAATCAAAATAGAAAAGCAAGATTCAGTTAAAATCTATAAAATAAGAAAAACATTAGATGAGTTATCTCAAAAATCAGGTAGAGGAACGGAGCTCATTACGGTATACATTCCAAAGGGAAAACAACTTCATGAAATTGTTAGCGCACTTCAACAAGAACAGGGTACGGCTGATAATATAAAGTCAGATCTCACTAGAACACATGTTGTTGACTCTTTAGGAAAAGTAGTCCAGAGATTAAAACTATACAAAAAGACTCCAGAGAGAGGATTGGTGATGTTTTGTGGAGCATTACCGCCAGAAGGAGGAGGTCCTTTAGGAAGTGAAGTAGTCAAGGTATGGGAGATTGATCCACCTAAAGATTTGAATCAATATTTGTACAGATGCGATGATCATTTTCATGTCGACATTCTAAAAGACATGTTAAAAGATGACAACTTAATTGGATTTTTAGCAATTGATGCAAAAGATGCGGGGTGGGGATTGTTACATGGAGATAAAATTGAGGTATTATCTCAAACTGGTTCAGGAGTAGCTGGAAAACACAGACAAGGCGGACAGTCTGCTAAGAGATTTCAAAAACTCAGAGAGATGGAGTTGACATATTATTTTAACAGAGTCGCAGAAACTACAAGAGAATATTTTATTGATATTTATCCAATCAAAGGATTAGTAATTTCAGGTCCAGGCCCTACAAAAGAAGATTTCATTAATGGAAGTTATTTAGAATACAGATTACAAGATATGATAATATCTACCATTGATTCATCATACTCAGGAGCAGAAGGAATTAGAGAAGCATTTGCAAAGTCTGCAGATATTTTGTCAGACTTTAGAATGGTAGAAGAAAAGAAACTTGTCGAAGATTTGTTCAGAGAGATTAACTCGCATTCGGGCAAGGGATCCTATGGATTAAAAGAAATTATTGATTACCTAAAGAACAATGTTGTAAAAATTCTGATTATTAATGATAACACCAATTTACATAGGGTAGAAGGAAAATGTAAAAGATGTCAACACATTCAAGAAGAGGTTTTGGAGAGACCACAAGTTATTCCAAAAAAGACAGAATATGCCAACAATCCATGTCCTAGTTGTAAATCCATGGAAGTAGAAGTAAATGAGCAAGACATTGTAGATTATTTAGAATTACTTGCAGCTAAAACTGGTGCCCAATTAGAAGTGATTTCTGGAATTGCAGAGCATGGAAACATGCTTGCAAGTCTTGGAAAAGCAGGAGCAATTTTGAGATATAATCCTGGTCACGCTAAATAAGAAAACTACGAATCTTTTTTGCAAGATTTGTAAGTTCATCATCAGTTGAGATTTGACGTTTTGTCCACACAGTTCCTTTGCTATTATATCGTGGGATGATATGTACATGAACATGTGGAATAATCTGCTTAGCTGCTCTACCGTTATTCTGTCCAAGACTAAAAGCATCTGCCCCTGTTGCATTTAAAATTGCCTTTGCTATTTTTGGGACAATTGCAAAAACATTTCCAACATCTTTTGGATTCATATCTGTAATTCTTTCATGATGTTCTCGTGGAATAACTAAGCTATGACCAACATCAATTGGATACTTGTCTAAAAATGCAACATGTGAATCATCTTCATACAGAAAATTTCCATCTCTTTTTCCAGATAAGATATCACAAAAGATACAACTCATAGGGATCAGCAATTTGTGATTTTATTTATTGTTTTTATCGAATGTTAGAGTCTAAACTGACAATCATGCTTGGGCATCTTCATATCCCTGCTGTATTAAACCCAAAATTGTGTCGGATGTAAAGTCCATCCATTTTCTAGACACTGCATGGGAGTCATCTTTACGTTCTATGCGTTCTACCTTTACGTGAAATCTGCCCTTCAGTAGGTCACCGCAAGTCTTTTTTCCTTTTGTAAATCGGGTGGTTTCTGTTGTGTCTTTCAGAATTGTTTTGATCTCCTCTTCTGATGCTTTTTTATCCTTTGCTAGTCTCATTAATTTCTTGGTTAAAGAGATGTAATCGGTGACACGGTGAGCAACCTTTTCATCAAAATGTGTTTTGTCCTGATATGTCAAGTCATTTAATCTGTCAAGTGTGCCGTCATGGTCAAGTGGTACCTCCTTTTCTTTTTTTGGCCAGATATCTATAATGTATACCTCCAGGTCTGGAATTTTGAGAGTATCTTTTTCATCAATTTCCCACAATGTTTCGTCAAGATTATCGGAGCCTATCTTGTCTTCCCAGTAGGATCTGTGTTTTGCTATGAGTTCCCTTAACGGAGTATTGCTCATAATTCCGCCATCCCAGAAATAGCGTGTGTCTGAGGAATTTTGATCTTCTGATTTTATTCTGGTATAATCAAAATTTACGGGAACAGATGCACTGGCCATTACGTGTTCTGTCTGGATGCCGTTAGGATATTTTATGATAATGTCCTGTCCATACTTTGATTCCTTGCTATAGCTATCAAAAGTCACCACCTTACTTTCTTGCACATCTACACTACATAGGAGAAGCCTTGGTTGGTTCTCTTCAAGACTTGTAGGTATAGGAAATTCTGCAAACTCTAGCAGACTCTCTATTAACGGCGAATTATTGTATTGGTACCATGTATTGCTGGCATCCAGAAATTTTTCATCTGGTTTCATAGTAGGTCTGGAAAAAACCTTTGGTGCACCATTGTACAAAAATTCCCTTGTAGCATAATACCTTCGTGCTTCTTCTCTTGAAGGCGGATTAGGGTAAAGTTTTCTCCATGCATACCAAGAGTCTAGCCACAGGTGTGTTAGTTCTGGAACAGAGGACACATGTTTCCAAAAATTTTCAAGATAAATTATGGAATCTTCCCAACTCGCCTTATTTCTCACATGACTTACCAAAATAGCTGAATTAATGGCACCAATTGAGGTTCCGGCAACAATGTCAAATAAGGGTCTGTCTTCTCTTCCTTCTTTTTTGTCCTTTTCAGATATTTTTTCATACAATGCCTTGAGAACTCCTACTTCATATGCTCCAAGTGCGCCGCCACCTTGCAGTACAAGTGCCCTTTGTTCTTTTGGTACGTCATTAGTCATATCCTAGATTTGAATTTAGTCAAAATAAAATGTATCCTCTAGTTTGTATCTCAAACAAGAATGATCGAAATAGTGTAGTTTTCAAGTTTAGATATACACTACAAACTTTTGCTACAAACTGTCATTGAAAAGACTAGATAATTAAATTTTAAAACTTTATTAGCGAATGGTTAATTAGGGCAAATTTTAGAGTCAGATCATCCTATGGGACGAAAAGAGAGAAGAGAGCGTGAAGTAAAACGTGAAAACTACGCTACAAAACATTCAGCAGAAAAAAGAAAACAGACTCTAATTGCAGTAGGAGTTTTTGCAGTAATTGGGGTAATCGTAGGATATTCAGCTTGGACGTTTGCAACCATGACTGAAAACGTGCCTGGTGGACCAGAAGATGCAGGCGTATTGGGGAGTGACCATTCACATGCAGCATTATCAGTAAGGATTTTCGGAGATGAGTTTGATTTTTCAGCTCCGGCATACCAAATCAAGTCAAGTTGGATTCACTTTGAAGGAAGAGATGGCTCAACAATTCATAAACACGCTACAGGAGTAACTCTAGGATATCTATTTGAAACACTAGCATTAGGTCTTGATGATCAATGCTTTGAATTCCAAGACGGAAGGAGTTTCTGTACAAATGAAGACTATACATTAGTATTTTTCATTAATGGTGAAAAAGTATCAGATATCAGAGACTATGAAATTATGGAGGACGACAGAGTTTTGATTTCATATGGTGCAGAAACCGCTGAAGAACTAGAAGGACAACTACTAAAATTAGAAAACCAAGAGATAATTAAATAGTCTTTAGATTCTTTATTTGTTGTAAACTGAATACTTTGAAATGAAACTTTAGGAAATATTCCAGACGATAATATCAAAGTCTAAATTATAGCAATTTAGAAATCACGTATTATGGAAATTTCTAGTAGAAATGTAGTTGAAGGAACTGCTCGAGCCCCCCACAGGGCAATGTACAAGGCCATGGGATTAAATGATGATGATTTGTCTAAACAATTTATTGGCGTTTGCCACACAGGAAATGAAGCGACCCCTTGTAACATTCATCTCCCAAGATTAGCTCTAAAAGCAAAAGAAGGAGTATCAGATGCAGGTGCTACTCCAAGAGAATTTTCAACAATTGCAGTAAGTGATGGAATTGCAATGGGACACGAAGGAATGAAATCATCTCTAGTTTCTCGTGAGGTTATTGCAGATTCAATTGAATTAATGGTTAGAGCACACCAATATGATGCACTAGTAGGAATCGCAGGATGTGACAAGAGCCTACCTGGAACTATGATGGCAATGGCCAGGCTAAATATTCCTTCAGTATTTGTTTATGGAGGAACCATTATGCCAGGAATGCTTGATGGTAAAGAACTAACAGTTGTAGATGTTTATGAAGCAGTTGGAGCCTATGATGCAGGACAATTAACCCTTGAAGCTCTAAAAAATATTGAAAACACTGCTTGTCCAAATGCAGGTTCATGCGGAGGCATGTTTACTGCAAATACAATGGCATCCATCTCAGAAGCTATTGGTCTTGCTTTGCCAGGAAGTGCTAGCCCTCCGGCTGAAGATGACAGACGAGAAAAAATGGTCTATGACACTGGAGTGGCATGTACCAAATTACTAGAGATGAATATCAGACCCAAAGAGATTCTATCCTTTGAGGCGTTTGAAAATGCAATTATAATGTTAAATTCAGTTGGAGGATCAACAAATGGGATATTGCACTTACTTGCGCTTGCAAATGAAGTAGATATTGATTTAACCTATGATGATTTTGAGAGAATAAGAAAAAAGACGCCTCATTTGGCAGATATGAAACCTGGTGGAAACTATGTGATGAATTCACTTGACAAGATAGGGGGAATTCCATTTGTCTTAAAGAAATTACTTGACAAAGGACTGTTAAATGAAAACTGCATGACAGTTACTGGAAAAACCATAAAGGAGAATCTTGTTTCAATGAGCATTCCAGAATCAGAACAACAAATTGTAAGATCAGTTGACAATCCGCTACACTCAGTTGGAACAGCAGTTGTTCTCAAAGGAAGTTTAGCTCCAGAAGGGGCAGTAATTAAGACTGCAGGAGTCGAGATGACAAAATTTACGGGAAAAGCTCGTGTCTTTGATAGAGAAGAATTTGCATTTGATGCAGTAGCAAAAGGAGAAATTGATGAGGGACATGTAGTGGTAATCAGATATGAGGGACCAAAAGGTGGACCCGGAATGAGAGAGATGCTTGCAACAACTGCCGCACTTGTAGGTCAGGGATTGGGTAAAAAGGTTGCAATGGTAACTGATGGCCGATTCTCTGGAGGTACACGTGGTTTTATGGTAGGTCATGTCGCACCTGAAGCCTATGTAGGAGGTCCAATTGCCCTAGTAAAAGACGATGATGAGATAACAATCGATACTGAAACCAATATTATTGATCTTCATGTATCTGATGAGGAGTTAGAAAACAGAAGAAAGCAATGGAGTCCTCCAAAGCCAAACTACACACGAGGAGCTTTGGCAAAATATGCGACGCTGGTAGGCTCTGCAGCAGAAGGGGCAATTACTATGCCTAAATTATAATACTTGAGATAATTTTTTCCAGTCTATCTTTTCTTGTTCTGTAACATAAATTTTTAACAATATTTTCCATGCTTTTTGAAAATCCTTCGTAAATTTCTTAAACCCAGAATCACTTGACAGAGAAATTTTGTTTTTTGGATTATAATTTACTTCATTTAATGATATACAGTGCATCGTATCATTTCTAACCTCAAATAGCCTTGACATGTCTCTTGTAAATTCGGGCCCAAATACCTTCCAATCAAGTAATGTTCGAATTTTTCTATTTACTGGAACAAGATTCAACAGATAAAGTAATTCTGCACTATTACTATTGTTAGAATACTGTACGATTCTTAATCGAATAATCTCATCAAATAAAAAAGCCATTTGTGAGAATGCAGACAGAACACTGTCTCTATTTTTTAAAATTGATAGTTTTGAATTAAATCCCTTTTTCAGAATCCCATTATTGATAAAATAATGATTATCTTTATCAATTAGATACAGACGAATATTTGTAGAAAATTTCTTCTTTCCTTTGATGCTTGCTAAAAAATTGGAGATACTCATGGGGCAACAAAGAAATGATGATCAAATAAGGATTTGTAAGATTTTCAGAAAAATAATGAACAAATTGCTCACAAACTTTATAGATCAGCGATCTGAAAAACAATCAGAGATAGCAGAAAAAAATTGAATTATCATTATGAAATTACTGTTATCTACTAAAGATTTTCCATGCCTAAAACATCATGATATGCCTTTGGAATCATTTGTTGACCCTTGAAGAAGACGTTATTTGCAGCAGTATCAAGTACATAGGTTCTTGCCCAGTCTTCTTCGCTTCTAATTGAGCGCCCAAACCCTTGCAGTAATTTAGTCAGAGTTTGTGATGTATACCATAAAGGAAACTTGTCCATCTTAGCCTTGGTTCTCTTTTCTTTATAGTTAGGATAGGGAACTTTTGCGATAATCTGAAATCGAGATAAATCATCTTTTAGGTCTACACCTTCCCAGAGGGAAGAAGATAATAAAACTCCAGTTGGATCATTTTCGTGTTCAGAAATAATCTCATCTTGTGTTTTTCCATCCTTGTTTGAGCTGTGGCAGATTCTAATTCTCCTAGTATTTTTTGGAGAAAGGTATCGAAGAATTTTTTGACACCTTGGGATAGAAGAGGTCAGTATCAATCCTCTCTCGTTTGAATGCTCATCTAAAATTCTATCAATTGTTTTTATTACTTCTATTTCATCTTCTTCAGTAGAGCCATAGCTAAGTCGTCTTATATTGAGAAGATCAATCTTTCGGTGTTCAATTGGGAATGGGGATTTTGGAGCATCAACAAATACTACATCCTCTTTTTTTAGTCCCATATTTTCACAAAAACTCTGCTTGTCAATGGTAGCCGACATGAAAATCTGATAATCAGTTTCAAAGAAGGTATTTGCAAATTTTGAAACATCAATTGGTTTTACAGAAATAGTTCTAAAATTTCCATTAAAGTCCCTGACAGGATCATTTACTATAAAATTGTCTTTATCAGACATGATGTCAATTTTTGCCTGAGCTGCTTTATCATAACGCCTTTCCAATCTAGTAATTAACTCATAATCAGGATCATTTTCAAAGATTGGGCTTTCTTTAATGTCTTTAATCTTTTTAGCATAAGAATAAGCAATGTCATCAGTTAATTGAATCATAGAATCTAAATCTGTGAAATCATATCTGTCTGAACTGAGATTACATTCATCTACTTGACCACTAAAAATATCAAATCCAACAAATTGAATTATTTGGTCTTCTATTTTATGGGCCTCATCAAAGATAGATACTTTTCTATCAAGATAATCTTCAAACAGTTTTTTGTTAAATTTCATTATTTGGAAAAATGCATGATAATTCCACAAAGAATGCTTTGAAACAAGAGCTTCATATTTTTGCAAGTAATAATGACAAGAGTTCGAATCCGGAGTATTTTCTTCAACTTGTTTAATTGTGGGTTTGAATTTGCACACTTCTATGACTTCTTTGCCATTTTTACTAATTCTTTCCTGGCATTGTCCTTTTTCACATGTAAGACCCCACCTCATGGCTCTTCTTGTATTGTCAACTTTCTCAGAAGACATCAATTTGAGACAAGGAAAGTTTTGTTTTCCCTTGACAGGTTTCAAAAAAGGAATATCCTTGATGTATTGATTCTGAAGATGCTTTGATGCAGTTACTGTAAAGGAGCTATCAAAGTAACTAGAAACAGTAGCCCCCACAAGTGATTTTCCTACTCCTGTTGGAGCACATAAAATAATTTTTTTGTATCCGGATTTTAATTTCTCTTCAATATCGTTGATTATCTGTTTTTGAATTTCCCGTGGAGTGAATTGTTCAGGGAATTTTTCTAAAAGAGACAGGGTATTCATCTTTTTTCTCAATATTAATAGCATGAAGAGACATGCATTATCATAATTTTTGTAACCTAGTTTAATATCTAGTTAATTTATCTTAGATCATGGAATTACTTGATGACAAGGTCAGAATTTGGATAGAAAGTGCCAAATTTGTAAAACCAGTCCCTGGAGTATATGTGCTCTATAACAGAAGAAAAGAACCCATTTACATTGGTGAGACAGATAATCTAGAAAAGACATTTACAAAATATGTGGATAGTGATTTTAATGGAAGTGAATGTAAGCAAAAAACTCAATCATATCAAAGAGAATTTACAGACAACCCAAAGGAACGTCAACTACAATTAATTAAGCAATTCAAAAGTGAATCAGGAAAACTGCCCGTATGTAATTCTGAAATAGAGTTAGAAACACATTAAATTCGTTCACTGCATTGCACAGTATACATACTGGATTAATATAAAAAATTCAAAATGATGTCATGTCAAACGCAATAATTATCGCAGGAATTGCAGTTGGTGTAGCAGCAATGGTCGGAGTTATGGTCTATGCTCACGATAACCAGCAAAATTACCTCCAAGATGGATCAGAATTGGCACCAGCAGCTGAACAAGGAGTATTCACTTCTGAATTAGGCATGGTCGAATTAAACAAAGAGCAGTGGCATGAAGATCCTTATGCAGAAATGTCAGCTAAAATCAGAGCAGAAGCGGGTAAATAATCTTTTTTTGATTATTATCCACTTTATTTTATCTTAAAGTCTAGTGTAGAATATTTTTTATTTTAATTACATATACTGTTCTCTAGCTATCTGATATTCCAAGTTGGTACAAAGATCAAACAAATGCTAAAAAAATTCAACATATTCCAATTTAGTGATAAATTTTTGATTTTATACAGAAACCAATTAATCTGAGATAGTCAGAATAAAACAATGCATCAATGTTATTATTGTGAGCAGTTGTTTGATTCAAAAGAAGAATTATACGACCATGTTGAAGTTCATTCAGATACTGAAAGAAACAGGGAAATCATGGAAAGGAAGAAAAAGTCATCAAAGAAACGAACATCTTAATATAAATTAAAAAAAATAGAGCAAAGGTAAGAATTTTTCAAATTCAGGAGGAGATATAACAATTTTTCCTGTAATCAATGTGGATTGGGTAGAGGCATTATTAAGAAAATCATGTGATAAAACACTGAAAAAAGAAGAAGTACTTCAAAGTCTTTTTCACATGATTGAAGTAAATGAAGGCACATTAAATCACATTCAAGCAGATAAGAGAGATTTTGGTCCAGAGCTTGAAGAGTTAAAACAAACAGAAATTAAGGATTTAGATTTTCATTTAAAATATTATAGAAGTCTAGTAAATTTTATCAATTCAATTCCTGAAAATAAAATAATAGAGCAGTAATCTTAATTGCATCATAAAACGTCATAAGAAAATAATGCCAAAGTAAATGTTTTCATTTAAGTTTCCATTTTAATTTAGACAAGTAAAAGTTTCCATTTTAATTTAGACAAGTAAAAGTTTCCATTTGGATTAAATAAATTTTTTAATCAAATCAATCTTCATCATATGACAAATTATAGTCGCAATTTATCAAATGTCAAGTTGTACTCTGATTGTTTTTCTAAATCATTACCAAAATCAGTTTGATTATCATATTCTTGTCGTCTTTGAGATAACACTTGCTCTAGTTTCTCAATTTCTTCTGATATCATTTTACCAGAATCTTCTTTTGCAAACTGTTTTCTCTGTTCTTCGTTTTGACCTCTTGTAGGAAATCGTTTGCCATAAAATTTATTTTGTAATTTTTCAAGGTTTTCACGTTTTACTAATTCAGCTAGATCAAAATGACCTTGTTCATGTTTTAGTAAAATATCAGTAGCTTGTGAAGTTCGGACCCAAGATAGAACAGGATGAAATTCTACAGAAAGTTGAATGTTCTCAATGAAAAATAAGATTTGACTTCCCATTTTATCAGAGTTCACAGTCCAGGTATATCGATATTTGATGGCACTATGAGAATCTTCAAATGTTGCAGGATTTGACTCTGCTTGAAAATCAGACAAGACAAGAAATGAATCTTTTGACCAAGCTATAACATTAATCTCACCCATATTCATCATTATTAGAATAGGGAATAAAATTATTGAGTTTTTTAATATGTTCTATATGTGCTCCAACTAAAACAGATCAAAAAATACGAACTTTTACCAGAACCATTTTTCTTGTGTTGCCTAAAAAATAGAAAAAAAGCAAAAATTTATTCTCATGTACTTTGATAAAACCAATAAAAAATCCAACTGTATTATAGAATTCAGCTTCTCTTTCCATCACGAGCACTAAAATTTCCAAAAGATTGAGGTGCGTCAAACCCCAACCAAGAATAATTTTCATTCTCTAGCAATTGATGATATTTTTGGTGTTCAATTAGGTCAGCATCGCCCCAATTACCACTATAAAGAAAGGGACATTTTTCAAATCGATTGTTTTTTTGGACGCCTTTACATATTATGATCAAGGTATTTTTAATAATTTTTAGAATTGAAAAATTTTTTGTTTGAAAAATTGTTTAAAGATACGAACTCCAGGCATGGCTGAACATACCAAACATAAGGAAATCATGGAATAGAAGCCTCATAATTTTAGTAAATAATACTAATGAAACAAGAGAGGTTTTTAACACTCACATATTCATGCGAATTTATGTCCTAGGGAATATAGGCTCAATTTTTCTGAAAATTAAGAAAGGATAATTGACCAAATAAGAAAGATAGTCTTCGTTTTATAAATATAGAATGAGCCAACCTAATATGTTAAAGGAAACATTTGATGACCAAGACTGGTTTGATCAATTGTATGACACTTCTGAATCAACCAGAACTGTTGATTGTGCCAAAACATCTCTGAGACTGTTTGATCATTTTTGTGCAAGCCAAAACATGTTCAATGGGATTGGTTAATGTTTAAAATCCGATTTAAAATCATTCGGCTTGAATATAAAAAATGGTTTAAATTGCTAACTCAAAAATTCCCAATTACTTTTCCAGAAGCGTTTAAACCAAATCCATTTTTAGTAACTATTGGTGGAAGTATTGTTGTTTTGGGTTTGATACTTCAATTAAAGTAATTAGAAGAAAATAATCATTGCTCACATTTGAATGATAAAGAATCCTGACTGTTAACATGATTAGGCACGGATTCCATACGCAATTAAGAATAGAAGTTTAGTTGCTATCTTTCTTTTTTGACCAGTTAAGAAAGGATAATTTTTTTAACCCATTTTGATCAAAAATCAAGACACTTTTTATTTTAAGAATTTTTGAAAATAAGAATTGTTAAAAATATTGGAAGCAAGATGTTTGCTGGCTTGATATCTAACTGTAACTCCCAAAGAGTCGAGGCAATATGATATCAAGCTTGCTTGCTTTCCAAAATCTAAATTATTAATTTTGTCAAGATAATTTCTACTAAACCAACACCAAGAGGAACCGCCATCTGAGAATCATAATTAATTCACACATTTTTCTGCATGTAATGGATAAATTACAACATTGTATTCATAAGATGTAGAAGGTAAGAAATTATCATTTCCCTCAAACTCTGCGTGAACTTTAATCAAATTGTCTGATTCATCCCATACCTTTGTAATAATAGGGATCCAAAAACGCCCATGTTTGTCTGTTATCCCCTCTGCTATAACATGATTTTCTGGACAGGGTCCATCATTTTTGATTATAATTTTTACAAAAGGTACTCTATCTCCTGATTCGGTTGTTAATTTACCCTCAAAGACAATTGTTTGTCCACCATTGAAAAAAGCATATTCAAATTTATGAAGAGTTAGAATTGTTTTTGTAGGTTCTTGCAATGAAAATGACGACACAGGGTTTACCAATAATAATGAAATGCTAATAGTTGTCAATATGAGCATTTGATTTCTTTTGAAATCATAATTCATGAATGATATTATCTTTTTGATCTAATAAGTGACATGTGTTAGAAACCAACTCAAGAGTAACTCCTATTTGGAATCATTATAATCTACTAACTTAATTCCTTCTAGATCTCAAGATATTGACCCAGATCGAATCAAAATTCAACAGAATAATTATAATCCCCATCATTTTGCTACAGTTTCATGATAGGAATATGCCATAATTGCAATCAGGATAAGGCTGATGTTTCATATACAGTTGTTTTGTTAAAAAAGGAAGAAATCACAGTCCTACTATGTGAGGAATGTAAGGAGTCCAATATCTTATGATAGGATTATGTTCAAAATGTTACTCATCAGGGGTTTCACTAGTCTTAGATGAGGAGTCTTTTGAGGCAATTTGTGACAAATGTAGAATGTAAAGTAGGTATCATGGGTTTTAATCATCTGTGATGAACAATTGACACAAAGATCTCATTAAATCCTCAGGGTGCCTAGGTCATATCTTGCGTAAAATTACCCTTGAGATAGGATTACCTAGACTTCCAACCCTTAGCCAACAATTCGGGATTAAAAGTAGATGAAAAGATTTCAAAAATAATCTATTATTATATAATATTTGAAAGAAATAGGAAACATAACTGGATATCATTGTAAAAATGGGTATCTTAACTAGAGCAATTCGTTTAAATCAATTAGGAATAGTTATCACGTTATGAGTAGTAAAAATCAAACAGTAGAAAAACAATCAAAAGACAACTTTTCTGCAATCGAGCAAGGTTATAATAAATATTTTATAGATATTGAACAGTCTGTTCCACGTTTTCAACATGAATTCTTTAATCTACAAAATGAGTATTACAAAGCATGGAAAAATATCGTTCAGACAAATATTTTGCTACAGAAAGAGTTTGTAAACAAAACAGAATTATTTAATCTTCCTGAACCTGCTCAAAAACTCATTGAAAGTATGAATGAGGAATTTGCAAGAGCTCGTTCATTGCGAGACAACATTTCCATTTCAACGATAGATGTAGTAAAGAAAAACATCAAGATGTGGAATGACAATGCAACCATATTTGCAGAATATAACAAGAAGATATTTCAATTTTGGATGTCTGCATTTACCAAATCATGAAAATTAGAAAAATCTCGCCATTTTTACGGGATAAACAACATGTCACAAACAATTCCTAAACACGAAAACGTCGTAAGGGATGTCTAGAGGAGTGTCATTTTCGCACTCTTCTCCTTCCTGATCCATTACAATCAGTGCAATCTACAGCGTCCCTAACTCCGTTAGCTGTGACTCCCATACCTGAACAAGTACTACAGTTTACAGTTTCAAAAAACTTTGACCGAATTATTATTAATCCAGCTATTCCAGAAATAAATATCCAAGGCGCCAGATTAATTATTTCATCTAATTCCATATTTTCTTTATAGTGATTTAGTAATTAACTGACGTGTTAACTTTGTTAACATTATTCACTATAGGAAATAGTTCAAGAGAATTAGAAATTCAGGAAGAATACGGGAATAATGTCATTTCATTGTGGGATTTGTAATTAGGAAGGTTTAATCTACATTATCTATTAATTTTAGAAGAATTTAGGAATCATTATGTTGGGGAAATTTTATGTTTGGATGGGAATTTCAATAGTTGCTTTAGCTGCAGGGTTTTACATATTGTTTGGATGATTTCAAATTAATATCAAATCAAGTAAGGCATTATGATTAAATTAGATTAGATCAATAATTGATTCAGTTGAGCATTCATGGTTTTGGTTAATAATTTGCATGATGATTTAACAGGCATGTAAATTTGACAAATAATCAGAATTTTTCAGAATACACACAAATTCAAATTAATAAAATGAAAATATTTTATTACCAAGATAATTGTGATAAAAGGAGTAAATATGACAGAATGCCCTACATGTAAGCTAGCAATGGAATCACATTCAACATCAGAATTAATGGAATGCTGTATGAAACAAGTAGGAGATGAATTTGCAGAAGAACGATCGGGTACTTGTCCTAATTGTAAACACAAGATCAAAAAACACTCCAATAAAGAACTTGCAGAATGCACACTAGAATTTCTTAAATCAGGGATTAGTAATTAGTTCAAGAAAGAATAAACAAGAGGCAAACAAGAAATAATTATTGGATAAACAAACAAGAGGGCTTATTGACAAATTTTCACCAATGTGGACCAACAAACAAGTTTGGGAATTTGAACAAATAAATGAAAATTTAAAATTTGATACATTGTATGTAGAGCCTGATAATAGTGGGGCAAAATCATGGAATTCAAAACTAGCAAATCCGGATTCAGATATTAGGGATGTAACAGTCAAAACTTTTGATTATTTGGCAGATGGTTTAGAGTTATGGATTACAAATAAGGGACAAGGCAGACTAGAGGAAAAGTACACACCATATCTCATGGCAGTCATGACAGATATCATGATTGATGAAGAAATTTGTCTCAAATTTAGAATAGAAGATAACTGTTTAGTAGTCTCAATAGATACCAAGGCAGATGTAATTAATTGCAAAGAATTCTTTGAGGAATTTTATCATTTGGCAACTGGTTTTAATTATGATATAGATACTGGAATTCCAAAGGACGAAACAGAGGCAGAAATCTACCTTACAAGACTCCAAGAAGAATTTGATGAAAAAATAAAGTTTAAGCTTGGAGACAAATATTTGCCTGGAAACAATGATCCCGATACATTGAATTCCAAATGATTTAGCTAAAATATTAGAAAGTATTAGAAAAAACATTGTCAGAAAGAAAATCCTTTAGAAAATTCAAAAAAAAGGAGCCCTCGTTAACAATAGAACAAAAAGTTGAAAATTTTATTTTAAGGAATTCAAAAAGTGGTTTTTTTACCAAAATTTCAACAATTCCATATAAGTTTGAAATTTCAGAAAGTAAAGCTTGGGATATTGTAGGAGAGTTATTGTCAGATGGCATACTAGAATCAAATCATGATGAAATTACTGGGGAAATGAAACTATGTGAAACAGGAAAAACATATTCTATTATGGATTTAGAGAGAGGAAGAAAAAGACAAAAATTTAGATCTTTTATGAAAAAGAAAAAATCAAAATAATCAGATCATTAAATATTTTTTGAATGTTGAAATTTTAATTGTAAAAAAAATTAATTGTTCATGAATTTAGATAGTTTGATAATAGCAAAACTCTTAATTTTAAACAACTCATAACTCAAACAATGGATAATGACGAAAACTTTCCCGTACAATGTCATCCAATAATTAAACCAAAAAAGAAAAAATCTGAGAAATTAAAAAATGATACAATGTAAATTATGTGGGATCCCGCTGGGAAAAGAGCCAACCACTGATGAATTAGATAAACACTGGAAAAAACATCATAATTGGCATTGGGAATCAAACAAAGAAAAAACACCTGAAGAAGCAATATTAAAAAACAGAAATTAAACGACGTCTTGGAGTAGCGGTCGTTTATAGCATGCCTAAACCACTACACGAAGGCGTCAACATTATGTTAGCCTTGAGATATAAAAAAAACTACCAGAAATTTTTAAACATTTGTTTGATTGAAGACAAATAATATAACTTATTTTTAGAATCTACGGCATACTACTTATCAATTTTGTCAGTCATGATTACTCATGAGAGGTAAGATAATTTGAACGAGGATTTTGCAGAATATACAGAATGTGTATCATGTCGACAAGCATTGATTTACTGTGATTGCAATTGTCCTTATTGTGGAAAAAGAGAAAAGTGCGAATGTGAAATGAGACAGATATCAATTGCGCCCTGATTCTCTTTTGTCAAGACTAGAATTCAAATGAATTTTTGTAGATGTGTACAGTTAAAAATTATTTTTAAGCTAAAAACTATGAAAAAATTTACTCTGGATTTGTAATATCAATTAAGTTAGTATTATACATGTCATCAATTGATGCATATGATATCAAAGCACGAAAAAAAGTGTTTATGAGAAATCCACAACCATATCTGATGAAGAATGGAATGTGGGCACAAAGGAATTAGTTCTGAGACGGGTATCAAACTGTTCAGAATTGTTGGTAAAACAAAACCATCAATTAGTCAGTCAAAATTTGAATCATTCAAAAATCTGTTTACAAGCAGACAATGTGAATGTGAGAAATTTTGCTAGTTTCTTTTTTTGTTTATCACACAGATTTGGATGTAATTTGCTAGATTAGTGTAATCCCGATCATGAAAACTCAATTTAGAGTATTTTACTATACAGATAGGTGGGGATTTTGAAAAGATAGAAGAGGGAATGTCAATAGTACATAATAAAGAAAATAGTATGAATGGAGATAAATTATTCTCAGACAATAAATCCTCCAAATATTCCCAAATAATATGATTCGAAAGCGTTAATTTGATAATTTCTCTATGAGACACATGTCATTTGAAATTGATTGGCATAGAAGTTTTGGGATTTCATGGGCATATGAAAAAGATAGATTAGTAGTTTCAGCGGTGTTTGAAGATAAAGAAGAGGCAATTTCAATAGCTAAGGAAATAGAAAATTGGAGCGACAAATTTACCAGATTAACAATTATTGAAAAAGTCAATGACGAGTTTGCAATTTGTTGCTATCAAGACCCACAAGTTTCAAAGAATAGTACGCATGTGGGGCTATTTAGAACAGGAAT
>JAOTZM010000077.1 GCA_029861345.1 Candidatus Nitrosopumilus sp. | reverse complement strand
TATTGAAGATTGGCATCTCTGTTTCAAATTATGGTGATTTTCCCTCAAGGGAATTTTTACAAAACGCCGCAAAAGAATCTGAAAAACAGGAACTAG
Source organism: Candidatus Nitrosopumilus sp. (assembly GCA_029861345.1). Taxonomy (GTDB): domain Archaea; phylum Thermoproteota; class Nitrososphaeria; order Nitrososphaerales; family Nitrosopumilaceae; genus Nitrosopumilus. Next base: position 7,425 of record JAOTZM010000077.1, on the reverse strand, counting down.
ACTCAATTTGGACATCAGATCATATCATAGTGCCAAAGAATCATACTCCGTGGACTCGAGTTTTTGAGACGATAATAACACTGGCCTTTATCTCATCTATAACTGAACAAATTACTTTAGGCACATCGATAATTTTGCTACCTTTACGAAATCCAATAGTTTTGGCAAAACAGATAGCTACACTTGATGCTCTTTCAAAAGGTGGAGTAATCATTGGCATAGGTATTGGATGGAATGACAAAGAGTTTGACATAGTAGGAAAAGATTTTGCCTCAAGAACAAAGACGGTTAAAAATCAAGTTGAACAAATGAGAAAGTTATGGAGTGGCGGTTTTGTAAATGAAGGTTTTGTCTCAGAACCGCTGCCTGATAAAAAAAATGGACCGCCAATATTAATTGGAGGGCAGTCACAAGGGGCATTAAAAAGAGTTGCAAGTTTTGGCGATGGATGGCATCCTGTAGGAATTACACCTACAGAATATGAGCAAGGAAAACAAAAGATCACACAAATACAAAATCAAGATTATCTTTGGTCATTGAGATTGGGTTTTGCTGCAAACAAAACAATTAACTCAGAATATGTGGGAACAGATGGCAAAAAACGCATACGCCTTGTAGGAGATGTGAACCAAATTATCAATGAAATAGAAAAATATCAAAAAATTGGATTAGAACATTTGATTTTAGATGTAAGAGATGTTTCATCTGAGGAATACTTGGAACAAATTAAAATTATTGGCCAGATACGCAGATCATTTTCAAAAAATTAAATAATATTTATTTCTCATTTGAAATGTTTGTTTGAAAAACACTGTTTTTCATATCATTCCTAAACGTACTAAGGTGTCAATAGCATCACAATTTTTCATAATTAGTAATTTCTAAGAGGATAAGATCAGGGATTAATCTTACACTCTATTTTAAGTGATTTTACAGTTGTAAAATAGGTAACAACCAAAATTCCAATAGCGATAATTCTGATTGGAGTCTCATAATTGGTTAGAAACGCAGTAGCCGTAGCACCTACAGAACCAAATGTAGAGATTATCGCAAATCCAACTGGTCCACAACTACATGCACCAGCTGCCGCACCAATAATTGAGCCAAAAATCCCTCCACCCATTTTTTGTTTTGAACTTTTGAGGATGTAAATCCTGAAGATATTCATTGGAATAACCAATGCAGATAATGCTGAAAGTATAACAATTAGGACAAATCCTAATTCGCTTCCTGAAGGAAGATGACTTATAATGTAAGGATCTAAGAAAATGTACTCCGACAGTATCAATAACCCAATCACCATAGACGCAAAAATTACAGATGCCAGTGCCACATATTTGAAATTAGAAAATACAAGTTTGATTGTGTGAATCATTTATACCATCGGATCCAATATTTGTTTAAAGACAGAGAATGGTTGTGCTCCACTAACTTTTTGTTGTCCATCAGGGCCTACAATAAAGAAGCCAGGAGTTCCCCTTATACCGTTTTCTCTTGCTTGTTGTATATTGTACTGTACACGTTTAGAATATTTTTCAGAATCAAGACAGCTCTCAAAGAGTTCCATATTAAGGCCTAAGCTAAATGCAAATGCTTTGAGTCTTTCAGAATTTGCCCAACCCCCATCAATGTTAGATTCTTGAGAAGCGTAAAGAAGGTCATGATATTTCCAATACATTTCTTGATCTTCAGCACAATACGATGCTTGAGCTGCTAATGGAGAATCATTTCCCAAAAAGGCCAAATCAACAAAAACGAGATTAGCTTTTCCAGTTTCAATATAATTACTGGATATTGCAGGTTTGGTATTATGAAACCAGTTATAGCATTGATGGCATTGGTAATCACCAAATTCAACAATAGTAATTTGGGCAGAAGAATCGCCTAAAATTGGAGACCCCATAGCAGTAGAAATTGTCCCGTGTGTTCTACCCATGTCAAGATTTACAGTTTCAGATGAAGATGATAAGAAAAATGCTGTCATTCCAGCAATAATTGTAACAACAATGACGCCTAGCATTATGCCTTTTTTATTCATAGTCCACAAAAGTAGAAATTGGTTAAAAAAACTTATTCCAAATTACGGGAATGTTTTCCTTTGAAAAGACTTACAAATTTTTCAATGGCAGTATCAATCGGACAAGTTTCACAAGTATTTAATGAATGTCTATCAAAATGTTTTTCAAATTTTTCTCTTGAGTCAAATACTAGATCACATTGTTCACAGTAAACCTTTATCACATTATTCTTCGATGGTTTTTCCACGATGATATTTAGTGACTAGTGCTTATAAAGATCCTGTTGAAAATCATCATATGAAAAAATTCTTGGATAAGATCATAACATGATTTTTTGTCTTAACATTTGGGATTTTATGGTATTGTAGTGTAAAGTACTATGTAAAACTAAATCACTATACAATAATTGTTTACGATGTTTTTGGAAAAGCAGTAAAGATAGATGGAATTAGAACAAATTTTAAAACTCCTGCAGTAGCACAAAGTTACATTTCAGAGTATCAAAAGAGATTTTCTCATTATTATTTTTCAATGGTTGCAGAGATGCCAGAAATTAAAAGAAATATGGTTCTCAGAATTTTTAAAACAAATCATAGATAATGTATTCGCATATGAACATTAAGTTCTACTTGATATCGGGTAACAAATCCACAGTGTGTACATGAAAACATTTCTGGTTGAGATACAGTTTCTCTTTCTATGATTTTGCCGGAGATGGATTTTATATTTATTGTATCATTATTAGAGATAACAGCAAAATTGAATCCTTCTCCAATTGAATCCAAATATTCCTTGATTGCAGTAATTACGGTATTAGTATCAATTACTTCATCATCCTCTAAGGCAGATAGAGTGAATTGATGGTGCTTTAGAGTAGGAATGGCGGCCACTTGGTCTGCAACATACACAACTAATTCATTTTGTATTGACAAAACATCCTTGCAGTCAACTATAAGCATAAAATTTCATGATCAAATCAATATTTTAGTCTAACAATAATTTGAAAATGATTATTATGGATTGATATTGTGAAATTTAGTAGATGAGCGATTCAGAAACCTTTGGAATCGAAAAAGACCATGGGGAAGAAGTCATTGCATGGTTAAATGAACAAGCAAAATCCCAAGGAGTGAAGCTAGAGGCAAGATTGTATGGGTATGATATCTCTACTAAGAATTTTGGGGATTTTGAAATGTTTTCATGGATGGGAGAGGTACAAATTGCAAGAAAATTGATCACCAAAGCAAGCAAAAGATTCAAAATAAAAATTATTGAAGGAGGATACAAACCCAAAGAAAAATTGTTTAGAATGAAAAAATTTGATTATGCAAAAGTCAAAAGAGGAGATAAAACTATAGGACAATTAGAATTTGTTGCATCAAGGTTTGGAAATAATCAATGGGAAATTAAAAATGAAGAACGACATTAAATTTGTAATTTTAGGAAATAAGAGAGCATGAAAAAAATAGGAATCATAGGACTTGGAATGTTAGGAAATGCAGTTGCATTACATTTACTAGAATCAGGTTTTGAAGTAACAGTATACAACAGAACAAAAGAAAAAACATTACAAGCAAAAGCAAGAGGGGCAAAAGTTGTGACATCACCAAAAGAAATCGCAGAAAATTCAGAGTTGGTTATCACCATAGTAAAAAATGCAAATGCAGTCAAAGATGTCTCTTTTGAAAAAAATGGAATCATAGAAGGAAGACATGAAAAACTAATTGTTGCAGATATGAGTACAATTGACCCATTAGAATCAAAAATCATTTCAAAAAAATTTCAAGAATACAATATCAATAAATTAGACATTCCAGTTATGGGAGGACCCAATGTAGCTATAACGGGAGATTTAGTTTTGATGGCATCAGGAAACAAAGAAAGTTTTGATTATTGTAAAAATGTCTTTGAGAATATTGCAAATAAGGTATTTTTTCTAGGTGAAAGCGGAATAGCTCATTCTGTAAAATTAGCCATGAATCTGCAAATAACCATGCTTGCACTTGCATTGTCAGAAGGGATTGTTCTAGTTAAAAAAGCAAATGTGAATCCAAAAATTTTTCTCGAAATTTTAAACTCAACTTATTTTAAAACAGGAATGAGCGAGAAAAAGGCATACAAGATGATTGAGGGAAAATACGATACAACATTCACACTTGCCAATTTAAAAAAAGACATCAGTACTATGACAAATGCTGCAAAATCTTTAGGAATTGAGCTCCCAATGATCCAAAAAGCCGAAGAGGTATATGAAAGTGCGATCAAAGAGGGATTCGGGGAAATTGACTATACCGGGATTATTGAATATATAAAAAAAATCAATGAGTTAAAATAAAATCAAATTCATTAAAAAAATTCAACAAAAATCTATAAGTTAGTTGTTATCACCATATGTTACATGAGATTAAATGACAAAGTTGCCATTGTTACAGGGGCATCAAGTGATATTGGCAAAAGCATCGTAAAGAGGTTTGTAGATGAAGGAGCCAAAGTGGTACTAGTTGCAAGAAAGCTAGAAGGATTAGAGAATGCCAGAAAAGAGATAGGAAATGAAGAGACAACGGCATCAGTAACATGTGATTTGACTGATGAATCACAGGTTTTACAAGCTGTAAATCAAATCATGGACACATATGGTAAAATTGATGTTCTAGTCAACAATGCAGGAGCAATTAATGATCCTGTACACTTTCATGAAATGCAAGATTCAGAAATTAAAAAGCTTATCGAGGTAAATCTATTCGGAGTATTTCATATGACAAAGGCTGTTCTTTCAAAAATGTCAGATGTTAAAAGTGGTGCAATAGTAAACATTGGTTCAATTTCAAGTGAAAGAGCAGTACCAAGAGTTCATTTGGCAGTATATTCATCTACAAAAGCTGCAATTTCGATGTTTACAAAATCGATTGCTGTAGAGTATGCAAGAAGAAATATCAGATGCAATTGTGTTAATCCTGGCATTATTAATTCAGGAATGATAAAACCATATCTTGACGATCCGCAAGCAAGAAAAGTTCTTGAAGAAAGATTACCTCTTGCAAGGATAGGTGAACCTGTAGATGTTGCAAATGCAGCACTCTATTTAGCATCAGACGAGGCAAATTGGGTCACAGGAACTATTCTAAATATTGATGGCGGTAAAACAGCATCAGAAGGATAGTCCTTTCTGAAGTAAAGTTTTTGCAAGTAATTGTGATACTCGTATAGGTTCAGGAATAGAACCATGCAATGTTAATTCATTTAAAAGATGTTTTACTTCATTTAAAGTACAACCTTCTTTTCTAACAAAAACATTATGAGATGTATTTAGAATGATTTTTTCTCGATTACCTAATTTATGATAATCATCAATTTTTGATGCAAACGAATTTGGGAAATGATGTTTAAGGGCATCTTCTATCCCTTGAGAATCATTATATGAAATTCCGATAATTGGGATTTTGAGAGAATCAAATAATTTTTTTATGTTTACAACATTATACATAGAAAGTATAAGACCCGAAATCAGGATATAGCTAACATCAGGTCTTTGAAGTTCATCGTACATCGCCAAGATTGTATCAGTTGCATCATCGCCTTCCAATGTTGCACTTCCAAAAATAAAACCATCAATTACAAAATCCCGTCGCATTACAATTCCAGAAAAGATAGATTTTGAAGAATTTTGTCTAAAGCTTTCCGCGATTGCAAGTCCACGTAAACCCTTTTTTTCAAGATGAAGAGATCTCATGGTTTTTTCTCCTCAAGTATGCACTATAACTTAGGCCAGTAACGATCATAATAATTCCAGTAACTACAGACCATATTACAAAAGATGAAATTTGAGATTCATCCATAAAGAATTATGAGTTTCTGAACATCTAAAGTTTCGGTTCATGAATGTTTTCATAACACGATTCCATGACTAAATATGAAACATCTAAATAGATTTGATACAAACTTAATTTGTGCCTGAATTCATATGCCCTGACTGTGGACATCGAATATTTCATGAGAATGAAACAACATTAAAGATACAAGAGACAGTTCATTCAAAATTCTGCAGAAAAAAAGAGGGAGAAACTCACAGTTTCATGCACAGAGACCTTGCGCATATGGAAACTTTTGATGCTGAAAGAGAAAATGACACATCAGGTACTCCTATTTTGAAAAAATGATTTCTAGCAGATACCTCAAAATTATATCCTAGGTCCTGATGATTCAGATTAGTTGTCAGAAGAACATCAATATGATTTAGTAGTTGTGGGTGGAGGTCCAGCAGGATTGTCTGCGGCATTTATAGCTGCAAAAAATGGAATCAAGGTGGCATTACTTGAAAAAGAAAATTCGATTGCAGAGACAGTTAGGACAAGTGGGGTAACATGGATTCAAAATATCAAAGAGTTTGGAATTCCAGATGATTGTTTTAATCCTATTAGAAATTTTTCATTTTGTTCACCAAATAATGAAGTCACCATCAGCGATTCAATTCCAAGAGCAGCAGTTTTAGATGTAAGAAAAACATACAGATGGTTAGCACAAGAAGCAAAAAAATCAGGTGCCGATATTTTTGTAAGAATTAACGTTAATGAAATTATAAAAAATGACAAAGGAGACATAGTAGGAGTAAGCGGATCTGGCCCTAATGGGAAAATGACTTTTCATTCCAAAATAGTAATTGACGCAAGTGGATTTCCTTCAACAATTTGTAAAGCAATGGGGTTTGTAACTCAATGGAAAAGGTTTGGAGCAGGTGCAGAATATGAAGTAAAAGCAGAAAATGTAGATTCTGAAACATGGTGGTTGATGGTGGGACAGCAATATTCACCTGCAGGATATGCGTGGATTTTTCCCTTAGGGGATAACAAAGTAAGAATTGGTGTAGGGATAGGAAAACCAGAATCAGATGTTGACCCAACTCAACGACTTAAAGAATTAATGGAAACAAAGTTAGGCCCAATAAAAAAACTAGGAAAAATAACACCTATTGAATTTCACTATGGATTAATTCCAAATGATGGATTATCAAGAAAAACAGTATTTAATAATTTAATACTAGTAGGGGATTCAGCTGGGCAAGCAAATCCACTTGTTTTAGAAGGAATTAGATATGCAATTAAGTTTGGTAGAGTAGCAGGAAAAATTGCATCAGAGGCCATAAAATCTGGGAAGACAGATGAAACTGCACTTTATCCATACGAAGAAAACTGGAGAAAAGAGATTGAATCAAAAATAAACTCTGCAGGAAAAGTCCAAGACAGATGGATGGGTTTATCAGATGAAGAATGGGATAAAGAATTGGATATTATTAAGGAATTAAAATCCGAGGAATTCCTTGATTTCATAAAAGCTGATTTTGGGTTATCCAACATGATTAAACTGGCAACACACCATCCAAAATTGGCCGTAAGACAGTTATTCAATTTAG
>JAOTZM010000076.1 GCA_029861345.1 Candidatus Nitrosopumilus sp. | reverse complement strand
TAAGTGAAGAAATTTTTGTTTTGAAAGCATAAATAACAATAAAGAAGCTTACGTTTGTGAGTGGCAAAGATCAATCTGTTGTAAGTAAAGAATCTTTGATGAGTACAAAACCTGGAAAGCAAATAATAAAACAAGGTTTGTTCAAGTCAAAAGGTTTCAAATTATTTAACAAGTATAAAGAGGAAACAGAAAATGAGTTTCCAAACTTTGCAGAAAGATTTGCACAAGGTCTTCTCAATGAAATAAAATCAGATACTAATCCAAATTCTACTCAGCAAGCATTCGGTGATGAAGTGGGTTCAACTGAAATAATACTAAATGCCTCTGAAATTGAGCCTATAAAATCAAAATTAGAAAGTCCCGATGTACTAAAAGATAGAGTCCTTAGAATTTTAAATTCAAATTTTGTAAAAATGACTTTTCCTGTTTTTAATGCACTGTTTGATGGTGCAGCAGAATATACTGGACGAAATGAACCTCAACTGAGACAGGATATGGTTGAGGGGCATATTCTAGCAATTGATCTAAGTGAACCTATGGATAGAATCGTAGATAAAGATGAAGATTTGGAATTTCTTGATGATTATAAACTAATGAATCCATATATCTTGAAATTAGCTAGAGATAAAATTTCAAATGGCGGTGAACAAGTTCTAAAAGAATTTGAAGAGGGATTCAAAGATGCAAGAGTAGGACAATACCTTGATGAGAAATTAAAGTCAAAGCCAACTAAAATCACTGAGGAAGAAATGGCATTATCTTACAAAAAATATAGAGCAGTTATGGGAACCGCTGGTAGAAATATGGCTTTAGCAGAACGACCATTAGGAGAAATTTTCTATTTAGGTATGGCAAGAGCTGCTGAAGGTGTTGGATGTGGAAATGAAATAGAAGACTCGATAAAAAATGGATTTGTAAAAATTCCTTCTTGGCCGCTTTACTATTCCCTATTAACAAATGATGTAAAAAAAGGATTTGAAGTTACTTTAGAAAAAAGTAATTTGTATTTGCAAGATGCTCGACTTGCGCTTGAATTATTACCTGAAGGATTCTCTCACAAAGAATTTTTAGAATTTTTATTTTTGACTGTAGAACATTATAATCAATATTGGTACAATCAATTACAAAAGGCCAACAAATGGTCAGAGTTTGAATCTAAACTTCCTAAGTGATAGAATTGATGTGGTCTGAAAAACATCGACCTCGGATTATTTCTGATATGGTAGGAAACGAGGAATCTCGCGCTGCTTTAATGGAATGGTTTGCAAAATGGAAGAAAGGAACAAAACCCCTCCTTCTAGTTGGACCTCCAGGTATTGGTAAAACTACTATTGCGTATCTTGTGGCCAAACAATTTGGATATGATATAATTGGACTTAATGCCAGTGACGTTAGAAGCAAATCCAGAATTAATGAAATTCTTACGCCTGTCTTAGGTAATGTAAGTGTGTTAGGAATACCTATGATTTTTGTCGATGAGGTAGATGGAATTCACGGTCGTGGAGATTATGGAGGTACTGCAGCCCTTATTGATATTTTAAAAGAACCTACAGTCCCTATTGTGCTTGCAGCAAATGATGATACCACAGACAAAATGAAAAGTATCAAAAAAGTAGTTAAAACAATTACATTCAAACGAATTCCTCCACGTCTGTTACGAGTCTGTCTGGAAAATATTTTGAAAAAAGAAAGTGCAAAACTAAGCCCTGGATCTTTGATCAAAGTCATTGACAAATCACGTGGAGATATTCGTTCAATGATTAATCTGACTCAATCTTTAGTAACTGGATTTAATCCTCAAACTGAAACTTCTTTTGAGAAAATTAATGTTGAAGATGGAGTCAATGCATTCTTTAAAGCAAATTCAATTGAAGAAGCAAGAAGTGTTTTATATTCTATGCAAATTGACCCGAGACAAAAAATTGATGCATTTTATTCTAGCATTATCACAAGCAATCTAGATAATCCTACGCTTGCAAAATATCTAGCTGCTATCTCAAATGCTGACATACTTTATGGGAAAATTCTAAAAACTCAAAATTGGAGACTGTTGCGTTATCTTAATGACATTTTAATTAAGTTATATCAAAATGATGACAGAATCAGATATACTCAATACAATCTATCGTGGCCTTTACTTAATAGAATTCGTTGGGATGGCGCAAAAATCAAGACATTATCATCTGTTATGGCAAAAAAATTACATTTATCCTCTAGTGCATTTACAACATTTTGTCTGCCTTTTATTTTATTTTGCATTAAAAATAAAACTCTTGAATTGGAAATAGAAGAAACTTTTGGTGACATTATACAAAAGGAGATTGAACTAATACAATGAGCTGGAGAAAAATCCCTATGAAATTCCCTGGTACTTGTATAATCTGTAATGAAAAAATTGAAGTCAATGAAATTGGATTGTGGGCAAAAGGATTAGGTGTAAAACATGAAAAATGTGCTGAAATAAATGAATTACAATGCATAGTATGTGGAGCCTCTGCTGGTTGCCCTCAGTGTGAATTTCAGGAAAATTGTGATATTCCAAATGTATCCCAATTATGTATCTGTAGGAAATGTAGTGAGGAAAAAGATGCTTTTAACTCTTACCGGAAATCAATAAGCAAGAAATTCCCAATTCTTAACCCCTAAATTTCTAAAATTAACAATGATCCTTGAATTTTTATAAAAATTTGACAATGTTGAGTCTCAAAATAAATTAATATATGAAACCCTCCTGCTTTAGATAACTGTCATGCATTCTGAAAAGATTGAAGGATATACTAAAAAGAATAGTACCGCATTACAAGGAGGTGGCCAAGATCGTATCAAGGCTCAGCATGATAAAGGTAAATTAACTGCTCGTGAACGAATCAATCTTTTACTTGATGAGGGTACTTTTACCGAAATAGATCCATTGACCACACACCATTATCATGAATACGATATGCAGAAAAAGAAATTCTTTACTGATGGTGTAGTTGGTGGCTATGGAAATGTAAATGGAAGACAAATCTTTGTCTTTGCTTATGATTTTACTGTACTTGGTGGAACATTAAGTCAGATGGGAGCTAAAAAAATTAGTAAACTAATGGATCATGCACTTAGAACAGGATGTCCAATCATTGGAGTAATGGATTCTGGCGGTGCTAGAATTCAAGAAGGAATTATGAGTCTTGATGGATTTGCAGATATCTTTTATCACAATCAATTGGCATCTGGAGTGATTCCACAAATTACTGCAAGTATTGGTCCTTCAGCAGGTGGTTCTGTATACTCTCCAGCAATGACAGACTTTGTTATAATGGTCGAAAAGGTGGGAACAATGTTTGTCACAGGACCAGATGTAGTCAAGACTGTATTAGGTGAAGACATTTCATTTGATGATCTTGGCGGAGCTATGACACATGGTTCAAAAAGTGGTGTTGCACATTTTGTTGCACAAAATGAATACGAATGCATGGATTATATCAAAAAATTAATTTCATATTTACCACAAAATAATACTGAAGAACCACCTAGAATTACAACTGATGATGATCCAAATAGATTAGATCATAATTTGATTAACATAATTCCAGAAAATCCTTTGCAACCTTATGACATGAAAGAGATCATTAACTCAATTGTTGATAATCATGAATTCTTTGAAGTACATGAGTTGTTTGCCCCAAATATTGTAGTAGGCTATGGAAGAATGAATGGTAAAGTTGTTGGAATTATTGCAAATCAACCTATACATCTTGCAGGCGCTCTTGATATTGATTCATCTAATAAAGCTGCACGCTTTATCCGATTTTGTGATTCCTTTAACATACCAATTATCACTTTAGTAGATACTCCTGGTTACATGCCCGGTTCTAATCAAGAACACAATGGAATCATCAGACATGGAAGTAAGCTGCTCTATGCATATTGTGAAGCTACTGTTCCCCGAATTACATTAGTTATTGGTAAAGCATATGGTGGTGCATACATTGCAATGGGAAGTAAAAATCTTAGAACTGATATTAATTATGCGTGGCCGACTGCCAGATGTGCAGTTTTAGGTGGAGAAGCAGCTGTAAAAATTATGTATAGAAAAGACCTTGATAGTGCTGATGATGCTGAATCTCTTAAAAAACAATTAATTGATGAATTTGCAGAAAAATTTGAAAATCCTTATGTTGCAGCATCTCATGGAACTGTTGATAACGTAATTGATCCAGCTGAAACAAGACCTATGTTAATTAAAGCACTTGAAATGCTTGCTAACAAAAGAGAAAAACAACTACCTAGAAAACATGGGAATATTAATTTGTGATTGAAAATGATTGAAAAAGTACTTATCGCAAATAGAGGAGAAATTGCTTTACGCGTAATTAGAACATGTAAGAGACTTGGAATTAAAACAGTTGCAGTTTATTCTGATGAAGACTACAACTCATTGCATGTAAAACAAGCTACTGAAGCATATCACATTGGCGAAGCAGCTCCTGCAAAATCATATCTTAATCAAGAAAAAATACTTGATGTCATGTTATCATCTGGTACAGATGCTGTTCATCCAGGTTATGGTTTTCTTTCTGAAAATGATGACTTTGCAAGATTATGTGAAAAAAATAAAATTAATTTTATTGGTCCATCTGCAGATTCGATGAATCTTTGTGGAGATAAGATGGAATGTAAAGCTGCAATGCTAAAAGCTAAAGTTCCAACTGTACCTGGTAGTCCTGATTTAGTTAAAGATGCTGATGATGCAGCAAAAATTGCAAATGACATTGGATATCCTGTTATGTTAAAATCAGTTTATGGTGGTGGTGGTCGAGGAATTAGAATAGTAACTAATGATAAAGAATTACATGAAGGTTATGAAACAGTAACATCTGAATCTATAGCTGCTGTTGGAAAATCTGCCATCATTGTTGAAAAATTCTTAGAAAAAACAAGACACATTGAATATCAGATGTGTAGAGATAAACATGGTAATGCAGTACATCTCTTTGAGAGAGAATGCTCGATTCAAAGACGTAATCAAAAACTAATTGAGCAAACACCATCCCCTGTAGTAGATGAAGAAAAAAGAGAAGAAATTGGTGAAATAGTTGTTAAAGCAGCAGAAGCAGTTGATTATACTAACCTAGGAACTGCAGAATTTCTACGAGCAGATAATGGTGAATTCTATTTCATTGAAATTAATGCTAGACTACAAGTAGAACATCCAATTTCTGAATTGGTTTCTGGATTAGACTTTGTAAAACTTCAGATAGATATTGCAAATGGAGAACCATTACCATTCAAACAAAGTGATCTCAAAATGAATGGCTATGCGATTGAATGTAGAATTAATGCAGAAGATACATTCTTAGATTTTGCTCCTTCAACAGGTCCAGTCCCTGATGTAACTATTCCTTCAGGACCATACGTCAGATGTGATACCTACCTTTATCCTGGTTGTACTGTATCCCCATTTTATGATTCACTAATGGCAAAACTCTGTACCTGGGGTAAAACATTTGATGAATCCAGAACAAGAATGCTTACTGCACTAGATGACTTTTACATTCAAGGAGTAGAAACCTCAATTCCACTCTATAAGACAATTCTAAATTCAGAAGAGTACAAAAACGGTGATCTTTCAACTGATTTCCTAAAGCGTTATGATATGATTGATAAACTATCTGAAGATCTTAAGAATGAAAAAGAAAATAAAAGTGAAGCTGCTTTAGCTGCTGCAATAATTCATTCTGAATATTTTAAGAGCCGTATACAAAATAATGCTGGCAATAACTCAAATTGGAAAAACAAGTTGGATTGATAAATAATGGATTATAAAATACCTGATATTGAAAAATCATTTGATGGAAAGATAATAGAAAATCTTGGAAACAACGACTATGTTATTAAAATCAATGACAACGAACATCAATTAAAAATTCTAACTATGACTTCAAAAGGCATTGAATTTATTTTAGATCAAAAATATCACAGAGCAAAATATCTTGAACAATCTACAAATGAAATGAATCTGGTAATTGATAATGTTCCAATTACCATTAACCTGCATACTCACTTTGACAAAGTCGTTTACAAACATTCAGGTGGAGGTGGATCCGGTAATGCCCAATTAGCCTTGAAAAGCCAAATTCCTGGTAAAGTTGTTTCAATTGCAGTTGCAGATGGAGATTCTGTAAAGAAGGGTGATGTTGTTTGTACTTTAGAATCTATGAAAATGCAAGTTGCTGTTAAAGCACACAAAGATGGAGTTGTAAAATCTATAAAAGTTAAAGAAACTGGAACTGTTGCTAAAGGCGACGTTATTGCAGATATAGAATAAATTTTTTATTACTTTAAGAAATTTTTAATTTCTTCATAGTTTGGTTCTTTTAAGGGATCTTCTGAAACCCATTTGTAACCAATTTTTCCATCTTCCATTATTATGAATACTGAACGTTTTGCAGCATTGTAGTCCTTAATGTGAAGCAAGTCTTGCATCAGAATATCGTAACTTCGAATTGTTTTACTGGTATAATCTCCCAATAATGGAAAGTTAAAGTTGTGTTTTTCTGCAAATGCCTTATTTGCAAAAGGCCCATCATTGCTGATAGCTATTACCTGCGCACCAAGATCTGAAATTTCCTGCCAAGAGTCTCTAAGCGTACATAGTTCGGCCTCACACACTGGAGAACTTGCTGCAACAATGAATGACAACACAATTTTACCTCCCTTAAATTCATCCAAAGTCCGCATTTTCAATTCTGTATCTGGGAGTTCAAAATTAGGAGCTATATCTCCAATATTCAGTGACATGATCGCTTTTTGTCATTAACCTATTAATTACTTTACAAATTAATTTTTTCTAAAATTTGATCGAAAAAAGGAAGCATACCTTTTTATACAAAAATTAGGGTCAAAAGCTAAATTGGTCGGGGAATTAGCGGGCAATTATAGTACCGTGGTGTTGATGTTTGTCTTTGCGGCAGCAGCAATGGCTCCTGCGTTAGTAATTTCAAGAATGGTTTCTCCCCGAAAACGAAGTAATCCAGTAAAATTTTTGCCAATGGAATGTGGTCAGGTCCCATCAGGAGAAGGACGAACTCACTTCATGATGCAATATTATCCTTATATCCTGATGTTTGTTGTATTTGATGTTATGGCAATTTTCTTGTATGCATGGGGCAGTGCTCTTTTAGAACTTCCAAAAAGTGCGACTTTGCCGATGATGGGATTTTTAGCTATTATGTTTGGAGCAATGGCATTTGCATTGTATCAATCAGGGAGACGAAGAATATGGTAGTTTTTTATATAATTTGTATTTATGAGGATAGGGATAAGATTGCTTAAAGACTTAGTAACGCCAGAAAACGCAAATGTCTTTGTAGGAAAGCTTGGAGATATTTTAGAAAAAGCAATTGATAAACCATTGGGCTATGCCATCAATTGGGGTAGAATTTGGTCACTCTGGCCTGTCCACATTGAAACAGCTTGTTGCAGTGTTGAATTTGGTGCAGCATCAAGTCCTAGATATGATGTTGAAAGATTTGGTATCATCG
>JAOTZM010000075.1 GCA_029861345.1 Candidatus Nitrosopumilus sp. | reverse complement strand
GTCTGTTTTGTAAATTGAAATGTTACTCTGCAATGTCATCTTTGTTTTCTTTTGTAAAATCATAAAGCATTCCACCATTCCCATTTAGAACAAATCATGATATTATTTTTCCATCAGGTGAATTTGAGACATATGTCACATTAGCAGAATTTCAAGCCTGTGAAAGTAAAACCTTCTACAGGATTCTTGAAGGATACCAGTTCATACCTCATTCAGATATTTATCCATACCGCGATTTTATTCAAAAAATGTATCAGAAAAGACTGAAACTAAAACAAGAGAGCAATCCATTACAGTTACAAATCAAAATTATTCTGAATTCAATTTATGAAAAGATGGCACAACGTACGAACAATGTAATTGGTAATTTGTTTAATCCTGTGATTTTTGCTTTCATCACTGGGTTTTGTCGTGCCCAATTGTATGATTTTGTGCGTAAAAATGGACTAGAACGAGATGTTGTGTTCTTTGCTACCGATTCTATCTGTACAACCAAGAAATTAGATGTGAATTCTAAGAAACTAGGAGATTTTTCCTTTGATAATGAGGCCGATGATGTCTTTGTGTTGCAAAATGGATTCTATCGGTTTAATGGTAAATGGAAGCAACATGGTTTAGGAAAATTAGGAACTAGAGAAATTGAACACCTAGATACTTTCGAGAAAGGTGGTAGATTGTACTATCGATTTAATGTATTGAGGAACAATAGATTAAGATCTTCAATTCTTCAAGATAGGATAACTGACATTGGTAAAATCAAACCAGAAACTAGAGAATTTAATTTGAATGCAGACAGGAAGAGGTTTTGGTTGGGAAGAATTGAAAGTATGGATGATGAAATAATGAATGAATCGATGCCTCTGTCATTGAATTATTTTTAAAAACTATCTAGATAAATTCGTTAAAATCTATGTATAAAATGAAATGCTGCCATCTTTGTTTTGTTTCCATCCTGCTCCTCCCTTAGCTACTATTTGTGAATCTCCTTTGGCATTTACTGCAGTAGTTTCTGTTTTACTAGTACTATCATCACCAAATGACAGAGAAGTATTTTTTGCAGAAAACATGTTTATGGATTCATTTGCAGATAAATCAGTACCTGTAATTGTAATATTTCCATTTTGAGCTAAAAATTCAATTATTTTATCAGCTTTAATTTCCATACCTTGTAAGTTTAATGATGAAATAATATCTTCTCTAAGATCATCCGTTGTAGGATTATTTCTAAATCGAAATCTGTTCAAAATATCATGTATTACACCTGAAGTGGTATTAATCCCAATTTGTATAAGAAAGTCAGTTATTGGATCTGAAGTCATATTTGCATCCACATTAAACTAATCTAAAAATTTTATTGTAAACATAGCACAAAACCGTGCCTAACAGGGGGGCATTCACTTTTTACTCTTTGTTGATAAACTCGTTTACACTTTGTGTGATTATCATTCTGATTTGTGACATTTCTTTATCCCTGACAGTCAAAAGATGATTTGATTTTTCCCAGATTTTTCTAAAATAGGCACGGTTGTGACATTTCTTTTGCTCCGTCTATATACTCATGCACGTTGTACTCCCAATCAAATTTGAACCAAAAAAACGGAACTATCTTAATCCCCAGCGAGACATTACCTTGTTTTCCAGTCTTTTGAAGATGACACCATCAACTGCCAATCCAATGCCCATGATTACTAGCATTACTGCAATAACCTGAGAGACATCATTTAGTGAACGTCCTGCATAAAGCAAGAATCCCAATCCCAGGAATGAAAACAAAAGTTCAGCGCCAATTACTCCTCTCCATGCAAATGCCCAGCCCTGCTTAAAGCCAGAAATCATGTATGGGAAGGCTGCCGGAATCAACACAGCTGTTACCAGCTGACTTCCCTTGGCACCCATGTTTCTTGCAGCCTCTATAAAGTGAGGGTCGATGTTTTTGACGCCAGTGTAGGTGTTAATCGTAACTGCAAAGATTGCCCCAATTGCGGTAACAAAAATAATTCCTCCATCAGTTAGCCCAAACCAAAGGATAGCAAGCGGAACCCAAGCAATTGAAGGAATAGACTGTAATCCTAAAACCAAAGAACCGACAGTTTGGTTGATGGCCTCAACTCTTGCCATGAAAATACCTAAGATAATTCCCCCAGCAATCGCAATTGCCAATCCAATTGACAATCTCCACATGCTAGTAGCTATTCCGTAAAACAGACTGCCATCTGCAGCACCATACGCCAAGTCTTCAGCTACCTCATACGGAGATGGAAAAACATTGTCAGGCCAAATCCCAACCATTGCAACAATTTGCCAAACTGCAACAATTCCAATGTAAAATGCAATTCTGTGAGGTATGAAATTTTTTGCCATTATTATCCCTCTTTGCTTTTCTTTACCTCTGGTCGCAGCTCCGTCAAGATATCTTGCTGGAATTTGAGCAATGACTCATCTTCAGTGACCCTGGGACGTGGAAAATTATTGTCAACTTCTTTTTTGACAACAGAAGGTCGGTTGCTAAAAATTGCCACTTTGGTTCCAAGTACTGCGGCTTCTGCAACGTTATGTGTTACAAACAAAATTGTCTTTTTTGTTTTTTCCCAAATTAATTGCATCTCAACTAGCAGTAGATCACGAGTCTGCGCATCAAGTGCTGCAAATGGCTCATCCATTAGCAACACATCAGGATCCATCACTAGTGCTCTTGCAATAGCTACACGCTGCTTCATTCCTGTTGAAAGCTGATAGGTATAAGAGGTTGCAAATTTTGTTAGCTGCATCATATCCAAATATCTATTTGATATCTTTGCTCGCTCCTCCTTTGGAATACCTGCCATTTTTAATCCAAATTCAACATTATCTTGAACTGTAAGCCATGGGAATAATGCACCCTCTTGAAATACCATGATTCGCTCAGGCCCAGTTTCAGTTACGGGGTGACCATCAAACATAATCTGTCCCTCATCAGGAGTCTCCAATCCTGCCACTATGCGCAAAAATGTCGACTTGCCACATCCCGAGGGACCTACCAAACATACAAAGTCACCGGCTTCAACTTTAAGGTTAACTCCGCCCAGCGCCTTGAGTTTGTGAGAGTCATGGCTAAAGTATTTTACAATATTTTTTGCCTCTAGTTTAGTCATCTAGGTACTTGCCTCCAGGTTAGAATTTGAATCAAGGTTGTAAAAAATTCCAGATAAGTTGTAACCATTTCTTCCCAAATATCCCAGAGCATCTGCTTTTTCAGCAAAGGAATAAACAGAATCCTGTATAGGGTCTGATGTAATTTCAAGATTAGACAGTGCTACATCTACAACATCATCAGACAAAGACTGTCCCAAATAGGAGTCTAGAAAATTATTAAAGACAATCCTAGTTTCTACAGGATTTTGGTTAATCCAAGTTACTGTTTCATGATGGGAAGACAAGAAATTAGATACTAGTTGGGGATTTTTTTTAACATAATCTGTATTTGCAATTAACAGGACTGATGCGAACTGTTTGTCTGGCCACAGTTCTTCCTCATGGAATAGTCGTTTTCCATCAAGTTCAGTTTCTAAAATTGTGGCCCAAGGTTCTGCAACCCATGCACCATCAATTTCTCCTTTTACAAATAATGTATAGGTATCAGGATTTGGGACATTGTAAACTACTACAGAACCGCCTTTGTCAGCTGACTTTAACCTATTTTCAGATAGATAATGGCGCAGTGACACGTCTTGGGTGTTTCCAATTTGTGGAGCTGCAATTTTTTTTCCAGCAAAGTCCGAAACAGAGTTTATTTCAGAGTCAGGATGAACTATAAAGCTTGCACCGCCACTTGCAGCGCCTGCAAGAATCTTTACGTTATGATTTTCTGAATTCAAAAATCCATTAATTGCCGGTCCTGGTCCAACATAAGCGATATCAATTGAATTTGCAAACAAGGATTCTATTACCTGTGGTCCACTATCAAAAACTCTGGTTTCAATTTTAGTCTGATCTCCAAGGATCTCTTCAAAGAATCCTTTTTCCATCCCTACAATTGGAACTGCATGACCAATGTTAGGAAAATATGCAATGCGAATCTTATTTTCATACGTAGAATCATCGTAATTTAGGACACTTCCCAGTACAAACAGCAGTATTATTCCAGCAATAGCTGCAGAAACTAGAGATCGAGTTTTCATAAAACAGCGTTATATTTGGCGGTTAAATAATCATCGAATTTTAGCTCAAGCTAGGCAAAAGTTTTTTGAAAAGAACAGACTCAGTCCCATCACAAAAGATAAATTCCAAAAATAAACGGAAAATGTGTTTTATGACTCAAAAAGGAATTCTTGCATTTTCAGGAGGACTTGATACTTCAGTTGTTGTAAAGTATCTACAAGAAGAAAACGACATGGATGTCATCACAGTTACTGTTGATGTTGGACAAGGAGATGACAATAAAAAAATTGCAGCCAAAGCAAAAAAGCTTGGAGTAAAAAAACATTACAACATTGATGCAAGAAAAGAATTTGTCAAAGATTACATTTATCCATCAATAAAGGCCAATGCACTTTACCAGAAAAAATATTGCCTTGCAACTGCGCTTGCAAGACCACTAATTGCTGAAAAAGTTTTAGAGATTGCAAAAAAAGAAAAGGTTACAGCACTTGCACATGGATGTTCTGGCAAAGGAAATGACCAAGTTAGATTTGACATTACATTGCGTTCTGGCTCGGACTTGCCAATCATTGCACCAATTCGAGACAAGAACTTGGATAGAGTCACAGAACTAAAGTTTGCAGAAAAACATGGAATTGAGATTGATGCTGTTGCAAAAAAATTTAGTATTGATCAAAATTTGTGGGGACGTGCAATTGAAGGAGGAGTATTAGAAGACCCATACAATGAACCACCTGATGATGCATTCATTTGGGTCAAGACAAAAAACCTTCCTGACAAACCAACATACTTGGAGATAAAATTTGAAAAAGGAATTCCAACAGAAGTTGATGGTAAAAAACTAGATCCGATAAAATTAATCGAATACATTAACCAAAAGGCAGGAAATGCAGGTGTAGGAATTGTCGATCACATTGAAGACAGGGTTGTTGGAATAAAATCTCGTGAAGTATATGAGACTCCTGCAGCCACCTGCCTTATTGAGGCACATGGTGATTTAGAAAAGATGGTTCACACAAAACACCAAAACAAGTTCAAGTCCATCATAGATGATGAATGGGCATACCTGACATATTCAGGACTATGGCAGGATCCACTGAAAACAGATCTTGATGGATTTATCGAGGCATCTCAAAAACCAGTGTCAGGAACGGTAAAACTCAAGCTATTCAAAGGCAGTGTCCGAGTGGTAGGTCGAAAGTCCAGAAATTCCTTGTATAGTCACAAGATTGCAACATATGGCACAGAATCTACATTTGATCAGAGATTAGCTAAAGGTTTTGTAGATTTGTGGGGAATGCAGTCAACAGAAGCTAATAAATTACAAAAGAAAAGGTCAACAAAAACATGAACTGCCCAGAATGTGACGCAACACTAAACATCCCAGACGATGCCTCAGTTGGAGAAATAGTCTCCTGTCCTGATTGTGGCGCTGACTTTGAAATCTCAAAAAAAGACGGATCCAATGTAGAGCTAAAACAAGCAGAAAGCGTAGGCGAAGACTGGGGAGAGTAATGTCAAAAGTATGTATTGTGTTTGACCGTCTCAGATCAGAAGAAAAGATGCTTCAAAAAGAGGCATCCTATTTAGGGCACGATGTATTAATGTTAGATGCAAAGATAACTCAAGTCAACACTGATAGTAAAAAAGAAGACTATGACTTGGGAGATGTTGTCCTAGAAAGATGTGTCAGTTATTTTAGAGGACTTCATTTTACTGCAAGTCTAGAATTTATGGACATTCCAGTACTGAACAAGTTTGATGTTGCAAATATTTGTGGAAACAAGATGTTCATGACTTTGCTTTTAAAAAAAAATAACATCCCAACACCAAAGACATACTTTTCATTCTCGAGTCAAAGTGCAGCAGAGAATTTAGAAAAAGTGGGGTATCCCCTAGTAATCAAGCCAGTGATAGGAAGTTGGGGAAGAGGAGTAATGCCAATTAAAGATAAAGATACAATGGATGCAGTTTTTGAAATAAGAGACATTACAGATAGTCCCCACGATAGAATTTACTACTTGCAAGAATTAATCAAAAGACCACCAAGAGACATAAGAGTAATCACTATTGGAGACGAGCCTATTGCAGCCATGTATAGAAAATCATCAGGCGGTTTTAAGACAAACATTGCACTTGGAGCCGATCCAGAACTTTGTGAGATCACAAAGGAGATGGAAGACATGGCAGCAAAAGCATCAAAGGCCATGGGTGGTGGAATCTTAGGAATTGATATAATGGAAGATGATAAAAGAGGACTAGTTATTCATGAGGTCAACAATACTGTAGAATTCAAAGGATTGGCAAGAGTTGCACAACGAAATATTCCAAAAGAAATGATAGAATTTGCTCTAAATTACGTTAGAAAATAAATTATACTCCTTTACGAGGAGTGGTAGCATGAAAGTAGGGGTTGTAGGTGCATCAGGTTATGTTGGAGGAGAGACACTTCGTCTTCTTGTTAACCATCCAGATGTAGAGATCTCCATGGTCACATCAAGGCAGCATGTTGGAGAATACCTTCACAGAGTACAACCAAGTTTGAAAGGCTTTACCGATCTTACATTCTCAGAATTGGATTATGATAAATTAACAGACAATTGCGATCTGGTTTTCACGGCAGTCCCACATGGCACTGCAACTGAGATTGTAAAGGCTCTCTATGATAGAGGTGTAAAAATAATTGATTTGAGCGCAGATTATAGATTACATAATCAAGAAGCTTATGACAAATGGTATGGATGGGAACACCCACATCCTGATTATTTATCAAAATCAGTTTTTGGAGTACCTGAATTACACAGAGATGAAATCAAAAAAGCACAACTTGTTTCTTGTCCAGGATGCATGGCAGTAACATCAATGCTGGCACTTGCACCATTAATTCGAAATAACATTATTGACACAGAACATATTATCGTAGATTCAAAGATTGGCTCTTCTGGTGCAGGATCAGGTTCAGGAACTGCACATGCAATGAGGGCAGGAGTAATCAGACCATACAAACCAGCAAAACACAGACACACGGGTGAGATTGAACAAGAGCTAAGTGAAATTGCAGGAAAGAAAATTCGTGTTTCAATGAGCCCACATGCAGTAGATGTAGTTCGAGGCATATTATGCACAAACCACACCTTTATGCAAAAAAAAATAGAAGAGAAAGAATTATGGAAATTGTACCGTCAAGCTTATGGTGAAGAGAAATTTATCAGACTAATTCGAGACAAAAAAGGATTATACAAATTCCCAGATCCAAAATTCCTAGTAGGTTCCAACTTTTGTGATATTGGATTTGATTTAGATGAAGATAATAATAGATTGATTGCATTATCTGCATCAGACAACTTGATGAAAGGTGCAGCAGGTTCTGCCGTTCAAAACATGAATGTAATGTGCGGTTTTGATGAAATGGATGGACTAAGATATACCCCACTAACTCCTGTTTAGAAATGATCACAATCAAAATTGG
>JAOTZM010000074.1 GCA_029861345.1 Candidatus Nitrosopumilus sp. | reverse complement strand
TGTCATCAACAGTGATTACTGATGGTTCTTTAACAGATGCAGTTTTCATGGTAAGCCATCGAGATATTGATTATAAGTAGATTAAAAGAATTACACACCAAGAATCTTCTTTAGCATTAATCTATAATCAACTTCAGTTTTTTCACTTCCAGTTGCAGGCAATGCAAAGACAAGAGTAGATTTTTCAGCTCGAAGTGTAGTTAATTCATCATTAATAGATTCTGTAATATCATCACTGACAAGAACCAATCCAACATCAGAATCATCTGTCAATGTCTTAATTTCATCTAAAGCCTTTTGAGGGGTTTCAGAAATGACACCAGGAATACCTGCCAATTGGAAACTAGTTACAAAGGATTTGCTGCCAACAGTGAAGATTTTCACAGTTAAAGTTTTTGTTCATTCTAATTTAACCTTTTTTGGTAGGCATTAGATCAGGAAAGATTGATTTAGTTTGAAAAATCAACTAATTCATGGCAGAAATTGATGCTCAAAAAGATGTCTATCTGTTTCTTCATGGAAGAATGGATCTGAAAGAAAAGGCAACTAATTCGCTTACTGCAAAGGGATTTACAATTGACAAAGTCACGATGGCTTTACCAAATAAAGTTGGTAATGTAGGAGATTATATGGCAATGTTATGGATGCCACCAAATCCAGACCACATAAAGATCCAACAGATTACAAAAATTGTAGAAGTGGAACCAGAAGGAGTAATTGGTCTTTGGAAAGGAGTTTCAAAGGACGATATTGATACTATACCACTGGGGTAAAATTAGCTGAAACCAGCACCAAACTCATTACCTTTTTCTAAGATATCACCAGAATCAGAATTTTTTAATTTTCTAAATAAGAGCGTCTCGTAAACCAACTTAGTTGCTTTTTCATCATCAAGTCCACAGTCTTCTTTTATTTGGTTTTTGTATTTTTCTAATTTTGTAGCATCCTGTTCATCTGGGGAGATACCATCATGAATCATTAAATTTGCAATTTTCTCGATTTCAGAATTTTGTTGATCTTCATCCATGATTTTTTATAAAATTTCTAGTTATTAATACATTCGAATAATTAATAATCACAGATCAGAAATTAATCCTGAAAGAAAATCAGAAAATTCTTCATCAGAAAAAATAATTTTTTCAATTTTGTTTTCTCTTTGAGCAAGTGCTGCAGATTTCAAGTGATAACAAATGGTTTTTCCATTTAATTTACCAAAGTAGAATCCCGGACAAGAACAAAAACCACCATCAGGATCAATCCAATGTTCTTTTCCTTTACCTACAACTGTCCAAATTTTTCTTTGGCTAGGTTCAAAGACATGTAATTTCACACGTTTTTCAGAAACTAGAGATTCAACTCTATCAGAGTCACTGTTCACAAGGGTTTAATCAGATATCAGTAGTATAACTTTGATGCTACAAACTAGAATAGTCCCATCAAAACCTGTATTGATTTTAGAAGGAGTAAAAAAAAGTCTCATAGTAACTGATATTCACATAGGATTTGAAAATAGCATGGCATCAAATGAGATTTTCATTGGGAAAAACTCTACCATAAATGAAACAATCCAAGAACTATCAGAAATTATTGATGCAGAAAACCCAGATTCAGTGATTTTGCTAGGAGATGTAAAATCAAGTATCAAAAGGATTTCAAGAAGTGAATGGGATGAAGTCCCAATGTTTTTTGAAAAGATTAGGGAAAAATGTGATGTAATACTAATTCCTGGAAATCATGATGGGAATATTCAGAGATTGGTTCCAGACAATATTTCTATGATTAGCTCAACAGGCATGGTTGAAGAAAATATTTTATTGACACATGGACATACAATGCCTTCAGAGAATTTTTCATATGTGGATAAAATAATCATGGGCCATGTACACCCAGTATTTTTTCAAGAAGACTCTGTAATGAATGGGCAACGGGTTTGGATATCAATTAAAACGGATAAAGAAAAAATTTTTCCAAACAAATCAGGGGAATTAGAAATCATCATTATTCCTTCATTTAACAAATACTTTTATGCGACTCATCGAAAAAAATATAAAAAATCTATTTCACCAATTATTGATAAAATTAAAACAATATATTCTGCAAAAATTATTACACTTGATGGAACTATAATTGGAAATGAATTAATAATTGATCAAGTAATTTAATCACTTAATTTTTTCACAAAAGTTCTATTATTAATCCAGTTCGAATATTTCCCGAATTATCAAACTATTTGATAATGTTTGCGTTAATGTTTTTGATAATTATTCTAGTTTATCATAGGGTGCAATTGGTTCTTTAGTAGTTTGATTGTCTTTGAGCCACTCCAAAGTTTTTACAAAAGAATCTGCTAATTCAATGGTAGTCAAAACAGGAATTCCTAATTCCAAGGATTTCCTTCTAATTTGATATTCATCATCTAACATTCCAACATATTTTTCCAATGTTGAAGTGCTTGGAATATTTATGATAAAGTCAATTTTTCTTTCATATAGAAGATCAGCAATGTTTGGTTTTCTTTCAGGTTCTGAAATTTTGTGAACTATCTCCACCTCACCAATTTTTTCTTCAAAGAATTCTGCAGTATGCTCAGTTGCCAAAATTTTGAATCCAAGCTGTTTAAGTTTAGCAATAGTTGCAACAAGTTTTTCTTTATTTTGTGCACCTCCAACAGTCACAAGAGCGGTTCCTTTATCTGGCAGATTGTAACCAACAGATGTCAAACCTTTTGATAATGCATCATAGAAACTATTGCCAAAACAAGCAGCTTCTCCAGTGGATTGCATTTCGACTCCTAGTGCTATATCAGCCCCATCTAGTTGCATAAAGGAAAATTGTGGAACTTTGATCCCATAGTTGTGAATCTTTTGCCACTTGTTTTCAGGAATTTTAGGCAAAGGTTTACCCAAAATAGCCTTAGATGCAAGAGAAATGAGATTTGTTTTCACAAGTTTTGAGACAAATGGCATAGAGCGAGATGCTCTAATGTTTAGTTCAATTACATAGACATGATCATCATGAACCAAGAATTGTAGGTTAAAGGGACCTTTGATATTAAAGGTGATTGCAATCTTTTTCGTATATTCATTAATAGTCTCTATGATTTTGTTACTTAGACGCCATGGTGGAATGCACATCATCGCATCTCCAGAGTGAACCCCAGCACTGTCAATGTGTTCAACTATTGCACCAATGATAACTTCTTTTCCATTACTAATTCCATCTACATCTACTTCAAGGGAATTTAACATAAATTTTGATATTACAACTGGATGATCAGGAGAGACATCAGTAGCTTCCTTGACATAGGTCTTTAATTCTTCTTGAGACCAAACAACTTTCATTGCAGCTCCTGATAGAACATAAGAAGGCCTTACAATTACTGGAAATTCAACTTGTTGTGCAAAAGTCTTGGCTTCGTTAAGATTTGAAAAAGCTTGCCAAAGAGGTTGTTGTATGTGAAGTTTATCAAGCTCAGCACTAAACTTTGAACGGTCTTCAGCTCTATCAACATCATAAGCGCTCGTTCCCAAAATGGTAACACCATGCTGTGCAAGACCAGGAGTTAGATTATTTGCGGTTTGTCCTCCAACACAAGTAATTATCCCTTTAGGGTTTTCAAACTCAGTAATATCTAAAATTCTTTCCTGAGTTAATTCTTCAAAGTATAATCTTGAACAAATATCATAATCAGTAGATACTGTTTCAGGGTTACAATTTACTACAGAGATATTTTTTTCCCCGTTTTCTTGCAGACCCCAAACCATGTTAACTGTCCCCCAATCAAATTCCACGCTACTTCCAATTCTATAAGGTCCAGCACCAATGACAACGATTCCTTTTTGAACAGAAGAAATCTCAACATCATGAGAATTACCTCCATATGTAAGATAGAGATAGTTTGTAACTGCTGGCCATTCAGCTGCAAGAGTATCAATCTGCTTTACGGAAGGTAAAACACCTAATTTCTTGCGTAAATCACGGATTTCATCGGAGGTTTTACCCTTGGCCCGAGCAATTTGCTTATCTGCAAAACCTATTTTTTTTGCTTCCCAAAGAAGGGATTTTCCAAGATCCGAATCTTTTAATTTTGATTCAACATTTACGATATTTTTTATCTTTTCAACAAACCAGGGATCAATTGAAGATAGTTTGTAAATTCTTTCAACTGAAATTCCCATCTTTAGCGCAATTGCTACATGGTACAAAATTTGATCATCATGATGAGAGAGTTTATTTTCAATTTCTTCTTCGTTGTAGGCTTTTCCATTTACACGATTTAGAACTAACCCATCTTTTCCAATATCCAGCATTCGAATTGATTTTTGGAGTGATTCCTCAAAGGTTCTCCCAATTGCCATTACTTCTCCTACTGATTTCATTGTGGGGCCAAGTCTGCGGTTCACAAGTTCAAATTTTTCAAAATCCCATCTAGGATGTTTACATACAATATAATCAAGGGAGGGTTCAAAACAGGCCGTTGTACTTTTTGTAATTCTGTTAACTAGTTCTGATAAGTTGTATCCTAACCCAATTTTTGCAGACATGTATGCCAGTGGATATCCCGTTGCTTTGCTTGCTAGAGCAGAAGAACGTGAAAGTCTCGGATTTATTTCAATTGCAACATATTTATCTGAATCTGGTGCAAGTGCATATTGAATATTACATTCACCTACAATTCCCACATGTTTTGTTGCACGTAAGGCTGCAGAACGTAACATGTGATATTCATGGTTATCAATAGTTTGAGACGGGGCAACCACAATATTATCACCAGTATGAACTTTCATTGAAAGAACATTTTCCATGTTACAAACAATTACGTTATTTCCATCATAATCCTGCATAACTTCATACTCGATTTGTTTCCAATGTCCAACATATTCTTCAACAAGAACTTGACCAACAAGGCTTGCTTTGAGACCTCTTTCAACAATTTCATGAAGTTCAATTTCATTATGAGCTACTCCTCCACCTCTTCCGCCCAGAGTATATGCAACTCTAATAATTACAGGGTAAGATAGATCCTTAGCTGCCTTTTTGGCATCATCAAAGTTAGTGACAGTTTTGCTCTTCAAAACAGGAACCCCACATTCATTCATAGAATCTTTGAAGAGTTGCCTATCCTCAGTCCTTTGAATTCCTTTGATTTGAGTCCCAAGTACCATTACTCCATATTTTTGAAGAATGTTAGATTCCTCTAGTTTAACGCCGCAATTTAGAGCAGTTTGTCCACCATATGCCAGCATTATTCCATCTGGTCTTTCTTTTTCAATAATTGATTCTACATACTCTGGGTTTACAGGAAGAAGATACACCTGATCCGCAAATCTAGTATCTGTCTGAATTGTTGCAATGTTTGGATTGATTAAAACGCTTTTCAGTCCATCTTCATGTATTGCTTTGAGGCATTGGCTTCCGGAGTAGTCAAATTGACGGTCGTTTTAGCGACTCTCGCCGGCTTCTCCGATTTTAATGGCCCCACTACCCAGTACAAGAATTTTATTTAACGACTCATTCTTTGGCAGATGTTCCTTCCTCCATAAGGTGTTTTAGTTCTTCAAAGATGAACTTACAATCATAAGGACCAGGGGCAGCTTCAGGATGAAACTGCACTGCAACACATTTTTGTTTTTTGTGTTTTATTCCTTCAACTGTTTTATCATCTGCATTTGTAAACCATAAATTAAATTCAGAATTTTCAAGTGATTCAGGAGTAATTCCATAACCATGATTCTGGCTTGTCACATAGACTTGATTATTT
The DNA here is from genome assembly GCA_029861345.1 of Candidatus Nitrosopumilus sp. Lineage (GTDB taxonomy): Archaea > Thermoproteota > Nitrososphaeria > Nitrososphaerales > Nitrosopumilaceae > Nitrosopumilus. Next base: position 1,900 of record JAOTZM010000074.1, on the reverse strand, counting down.
TCTTGATTTACACAAGGTTTGTTCTGTCCACGATGTCCATACTTTAGTTTGTAAGTTTCAGTATTTCCAGCAATTCCAATGATTTGTGCTCCCAAACAAATTCCTAATGTGGGAATATTATTTGCAATTAATTTTTTAGCTGTGTCTATTGTATCGGGACATTTTTGCGGATCACCAGGACCATTACTAATTACAACACCTTTGGGATTAAAAGACATGATCTTATCATATGGAGTATCCCAAGGAAGTTTGATTACCTTATAACCAATTTCATATAGGTTTCTCAAGATTGCATTTTTGGCACCAGTGTCGATAACAACTACTGATTTTTCACCTTCTCCGTAAACTTGTTCTTCTTTTGTAGATACTACATCCATGAATTGTTCAGAGTTATAATGAGGGGATGACGCAAGTTGTTTTTTTACCTCCTCAACATCAATTTCAGAATCAGATACCACAAGGGCAGCCATCATGACACCATTTGTTCGAAGTTTTTTTGTTAATGCACGAGTATCAATTCCAGAAATTCCAGGTACTTTTTCGTTGTATAGCCACTCATCAAGAGTCATTGAAAGATTCCAATGACTTGCAGTTAAGGATAATTCATGGACCACTAGACCTCGAACTTGGATTTTGTCAGATTCAAAGAATTTGGGGATTCCTACATCATCTTTGACGGAGGGATCAGGAACTCCATAATTTCCAACCAGTGGATATGTCAGCGTAAGGATTTGGCCACTATACGACGGATCTGTGAGGGTTTCAGGATATCCAACCATCCCAGTATTAAAGACAATTTCACCAAAAGCAGTTGTAGAATACCCAAAGCCCTCTCCATTAAGAACAGTACCATCATCAAAAATTAGTTTTCCAAACTTTTTTGCATGGTTTGATTTCTTTGTAGTAATTGTGACCCTCGTAGAGTCCGATTGAATGTGAATTTAAGTTTTATGTGGACTAGAAGAAGAAGGTATTGATCGCAAGAAAATTTGTATGTTTAGAGAGCTTGGAACTCTTCACTCCATTTGTGATAAGCGCGAATCATTTCAAGTGAAACGCTTGGTTTTCTTCTTACCATAATTTCTTTGAAATCAGCTGTGGTGAGCTCTCTTGGTTGTACAGACTCTTCACCTTCAATTGGTTCATGATAATCAGGTGCATCAAAGATTTCATGAACAGTCTTAATCTGTGCAGCTTGACAGACATCTTTGATGTCACTTGCACTATATCCATCAAACAATTTTGCCAATTCAGCTTGATTTACTCTGTAATCTTTTCTTAGAGGAGCAGTATATTGCTCAAATAGATTTTCTCTTGCTTCCTGTGTTGGTAGTGACACATAGATTCTCTTTTGGAATCTTCTCAAGAATGGCCAATCAAGACTCCAGGGTTTGTTTGTTGCCCCAATTACATATAACATCAAATCTTTTCCTTTACCATTAACACCATCCATTTCTGTAAGGAATTGGTTTTTTGTTCTGACTTCTCCGCCTACTTCACTATTTCTAGAACCCAATAGTGAGTCAACTTCATCTACAAACAAAATAACGGGTTTACCTTCTTTTTCAGCATATTGTCTTGCCATGGCAAATAACTTTGAAACATTTTTTTCGGCTTCACCTAACCATTTGCTCATCATTGAGGAGGCATCCACATTGATAAAGTAACCATCCATCTCATTTGCAGTAGCAGCTGCAAGCATTGTTTTTCCAGTACCTGGAGGTCCATAAAGCAACATTCCTTTTGGCCAGCCTAGAGGAAACAAATCAGGTCTTTTTGTAGGATATACAATTGATTCGCGTAATGCACTTTTAGCATCATCTAAACCAATTACCTGATCCCAGGTTACATCTGGTTTTTCTTTCATTATTAGTTCTTCAAAATCATTTTCTGTTTCTTG
>JAOTZM010000073.1 GCA_029861345.1 Candidatus Nitrosopumilus sp. | reverse complement strand
ATCTCAGGTTTTGGAAATAAAAAAAATTCTTGGTTGTCAAAATCTACCCTTCTCCCAAATTTTTTTGTTATATTTTCTAAACTTGACTTTATTTTTTGTATATTGGAATTTGAAGATACAATAAAGGAAATCAAACATTGAAATGGATCTTGTTCAAGCAATCGTAATCCTAGAAATTGCTTTACTGCCTTTCTAGTTGTTATGTCTTTTGAAATTGATTTTATTATTTCTTCTATGTTGTCTTTTTTTCTAAAAAAATCTGTTTTTATGTTTTGATATGATTTTATGGTTCCAGAATTATTAATCCTTAGAATATCTTGTCCATTAATGCCATACCAATATTTCCCATTTTTCCTCCAAAGAAATACCTGACCGCTATTAATTGAATTTTCTACATTTATTGCATTATTGTTTTGCATTTCAGACAGTTATTGTTTCATTAACTGCTGGGGCATATGCTTCGAGCCCAAACTTTTCATGAATTTCTTGAGCAAATCTATCACAAGATTCTGAATCCCCGTGGACTGTTAGTACTTTTGGATTTCCTTTTATACTTTTTATCATAGCAAACAATTCATTTCTATCTGCGTGACCTGAAAATTCAAATTGTTTGACCTCTGCTTTAACATTCATATCTTTCCCGCGTGTTGATACTTTTCCTGTTTCAAGTAATTTTCTTCCAGGTGTACCATCACCCTGGTATGATACTAGAGCGATTCCATTTTTATCATTAAATGCTAACTGTTGTAAATAAAATACAGCGTTTCCTCCAACTAGCATTCCTGCAGGAGAAATTACTACACAAGGTTCTTCCATTGCACGTTTTCTTTCACTATGTTCTCTAATTGCAACTGCATCGTTTATTGCATCAGCAAAAACTTTGGGGTCTCGTAGATATTCAGGATGTCTAAACATTATCTCATTTACTTTAAGTGCCATTCCATCCATGATAATTTTGTGTTTAAAGTTTGCACTCTTTAAAATGCATGCCATCTCTTGAGAGCGTTCAACTGAAAATGATGGTATGAATAGTGTTCCTTTTCTATCCATTACTTCATTTGCAAATTCAATCAATTCTTTTTCTGATTCTCTTCTTGGTTTTTGTTCTGTTTGAGAATATGTACTCTCAGTAATTAGAAGATCAATTTCGCCAATATCAAAATCTGCTTCACGAAGCATTCTTGAACCATTTGTTTTGATATCGCCAGTATAGAAGAGGCGTTTTTTCTCTGATTCTACCAAAACAGTACTTCCACCAATTACATGTCCTGATTCTCTAAACTCAAAAGTTGCATTTCCTTTGGTAACTTTTTGTTTAAATCCAATTTCCTTGGCATTTTTCATCATATTGTTTAGTTCAGGTAGATCAAATGGATGTGAATTCTTTTCAATTTTCAGCATGTCTTCTATCAATAACTTTGATAAATCAAAGGTTGGCGGTGTGGCATATACGTCCGTATTTCCACTTACAAAAAGAGATGGAACATTTCCTGAATGATCAAGGTGCGCATGAGTAATTATAATGGCATCTATGTCCTTAGGTTTTACATGGAGCGGATAACCTGGAGGTGTTCCTCTTCTTCCAAATAATACCCCGTAATCAAGCAAGAGATTTGTTCCATTACAATTAACTAAAAAACCAGATCTACCAACTTCGTTTGCAGCCCCTAAAACTTTAACATCCAAGAATTAAGATGAATTCTTATCAACGTTAAAACCTTGTTAGAATCGATCCGATCATTACATCTGTCATAGAATCTACAAAAGCTTTAATTAGTGTAAGCTAAGATCCATTTTTTATGGGAAGAAGCTTCCAAGATTGGTTAAACTCACAAGATCAAGCTCTCGTCGCTAAAGTACGTGCAGGTGACGAAGCAAACAAACCACTACTTAACCAAATTAACTGGATTTGGGTTGCTAATCTGATGGCTCAGAAAGCAGATCTAAATCCTTCATCTGCAGAATTACTTGACTGGGTAACCTCTGGTCAAATAGACGCAATGAGAAAATAAACGTGAAAAACACGTCTTCTTTTTGTTTTTTCAATTTTTTAATCTAGATTCTGCGTACATGATATAGTTCGATCAATTTCATAACAGGGTTATGAATTTCAATCATGGTTTAAATAGTTACCAAACATTGTTTACTTTGTAATGCCAATAGCAATACTTCCAGACATTGACGAACAAAGATGTATCGGATGTGCACTATGTGTAGAAATCTGTACAACTCTTGGTCCAGATGTCCTTAGAGTAAAACCAGTTGAAGGCTGGAAGAGAGGTAAAGCATTTGTATTTTATCCAGAAAGATGTATTTCTGATGGTGCATGCATCGGTGTATGCCCAACAAAATCAATCTTTTGGATGAGACCAATGAATTACACTGCTGGACAACCAGTTCCTCTTCACAAAAACGGTATCTTCATCAAAGGTTGGGCAGAAGACGCAGCACTTTAAGCTGAATCTTTTAGCACATTCTTTTTTCTTATTTTTAATTAAACAAAAGATTTTTTCTTGATTTTTTTTGGTAGTGTTTTAACAAAATATTTCAGAAATTTATCATTTTTATCATAATGGATTTCTGAAAATTTATTGTTACCAAAGAAATCTTTCCACGTCTCTTCAAATGTAGGGAATTCTTTTGGATCAAAATCTATTCTGGAAGTTTCGTGGTGTGCAGCTGGGAATATGTCTGAAATCTCAATTGGAATTAATCCTAATTGGGGATTATATTGGCATACTTGTATTGAATCAAAATCTTTGAATTTCTTTTTTAGTCCAATGTATTGACGTGATAAGTAACCTGGCTTTATACTGAACTCTCTGGTAATGACAATTTTCTTTTTCTTTGATTTAAATTTTCTAACTATATTATGATATGATTGAACCTCTGGACGAAACTGATCCTCTTTATCATAAAGAAATATAGCTTTTTCTTTAAATTTTGGTGTAGTTACGCCAAGAAACTCATAATTATTTGTCATAACCTCAATCATTTCAAATAACTTGGGGTGAGCTCTTGCCTTTTTCATTACATATTCCCATAATCTTCCTTCATGAATTGCCTGTTTCACTTTGTCGACTTCTATCTTTATTACATACAAATTGTGAATTGCCAGTTGGTTAATTTTGTCAGTTGTCTCAAGCTGACGAAACTCATCAGGAGTGTATTTAGAGCAAACTTCACAATTACAAGGAAAAAAGGCTATATCTGCCAAATATCGTGTACCATCTTCTGTAATGTATCTCTGCTGTTTGGCATACAACATGTAGGAAGCTGAATCAAATGTATCACATCCTAAAGCTACTGCAAACGGAATGGTCAGTGGATGCCCTGCTCCAAAAAGATGCAAAGGAATAGATTGTGGCATCTGTTTTTTTGCAGCTACAATCATCTGTGCCAATAATCGATATTCATATGACTCCATAAATTCAACTGGACTTCCTAAAGCCAACATCTGAAAACCCATGTCTACCAAACTCTTTGTTGACTTTGCAACAAGATCAAAATGTTCTCCTCCTTGAATTGGACCAATCCAGATCTGGCCATTGTCCTCTCTTTCATCAAGTGTATTCTTTGAAACTTTGAGAGTGTGTTTAACGAATGCTTCTGCTTTTTTTAATGGGAGTCCAAATCCTGTTGGCTTGTCAAGTGGAATTGCAAAATCAGTGAGAATTCCTCTTTCAAAACTTGCCATCTCAGACGGTAAAACTTTGACGCCTCCATATTCTAAAACTTGATAACCACCAGAGTCTGTCATAATTACCTTATCGAAATTTATTATCTTATGAATTCCTTTTTTTATAGCTTCATCACCATAATTATTTTTCGTAATGTATGCGTTTGTAATAACTAAATCAAAACCTATCTCTCGAATTTTTTTTGAGGGAATTGTTTGCTTTACAGGATGAATAACTGGAACATATGCTGGTGTCTCTATCTTTCCATGGTTAGTATAAAGAGTCCCAATCCTTCCTGCCAAATCTGTTTTAGAAATTTCAAACAAGTAACTAGACAAACTTAAAGGCGTTATTTAATCAATCAATAAAAAATTTTTTCAAATCATTATTTTTTGTTACCAAACCAAGCCAATCCACTTCCTCATCACCTTCATTACTGGAAATTATGTGCTTCACTTTTTTTATTATTTCCTGAATATTTTTTCCACTAACATTTACTTGGAATGCTTTTTCTTGGAATTTACTTCTTGTGTCATGTGCAATGATGCCTAGGACTTCACTGGCCGCATTGTTTCTACTTTTCTCATCTGAGTATTTTCTCTTTTTGTATACAGATATCAAATCATATGGATTTCTTCTCAAAATAATCACTAACTTTACATTATTTTTGGCTAAAACATAAGGTGCTAAATGACCAACAATTAGACTGTTTTTGGAAATTTCTTCTTCAAGGATTTTTTCTAGTTTAACAGTATCTACATCATTTACATCTTTATTTTTTTCAAATAACCTTGCATCTTTTGCTATTTTATTAATATCAATTATAGGGAGTTCAAGTATTCTAGCAAGTTCCTTTGTAATAGTATGTTTTCCAGCTCCTGGATTTCCAGTAATTACTATTGCCATGCTATAAAATCTGATAAACTGCATTAAACGATTTCTGCAATACTAATAAGTAGAAATGAATGTTTTACTGTATTGCAAATTGGTTTATTAGGCAAAGCAAATGTTGGCAAATCTACATTTTTCTCAGCCGCAACTGAAACCCCTGTACCGTCAGGCAATTTTCCTTTCACAACAATTGAACCAAATGTTGGTGTTGCTTATGTAAAAGCAGATTGTGCATGCAAACATTTTGGAATTAAACATGAAAATCAGCTATGTGTAAATGGAACTCGTTTCATTCCGGTAAAACTCATTGATGTTGCAGGACTTGTTCCAGGTGCACATGAAGGAAAAGGATTAGGAAATCAATTCCTAGATGATGCAAGACAAGCTGAGGTTTTGATTCATGTGGTTGACATTGCTGGAACAACTGATATTCAAGGACAACCTGTTCCTGTTGGAACACATGATCCGCTAGAAGATATTGCATTTGTTCAGGATGAATTTGATCAATGGTTTGCAGATATTCTCAAAAGGGAATGGGATAAAATAACACGTGAAATTGATCAGAAAAGAGCTAAACTTACTGATGGTATTGCAAAACGATTCACTGGATTAGGAATTAAGGATTACCAAGTACATGAAGTGTTACAAAAACTATCTCTTATTTCTAGAAATCCAAAAGAATGGGAAGATTCTGATGTCCAAATCTTTGCCAAAGAATTAAGAAAAAATACAAAACCGACGATAATTGCTGCAAATAAAGCAGATCTTTGTCATGATCTTGACATTCTCAATAAAATTTCAGATACTGTGATCCCTTGTAGTGCTGAAACTGAGTTACTATTACGGAAAGCATCAAAAGCTGGAATTGTAAATTACTCTTCTGGTGATGAAGATTTTACAATTATTCAAGGAAAAGAAATTTTACCTCCTCAACAAAAAGCTCTAGATTTGGTAAAGTCTGTCTTTTCTAAAATTCCCTCAACTGGCATTCAGAAAATTCTAAACACTGCAGTTTTTGACTCACTAAAATTTATCGTTGTATATCCTGTAGAAGATGAAACCAAACTAACCAATAAAGACGGTGTAATTTTACCTGATACAAAATTACTTCCTCAGGACTCTACTGCAAAAGATTTGGCAGGTTTAATTCATGCTGATATTGCCAAAGGATTCTTGCATGCAATTGACTGCAAAACTAAACAAAGAATCAGTGGTGATCAAAAACTAAAAAATGGCGATGTGATCAAAATTGTATCCACATTAAGTAGGGGATAGTATGCTAGGCTTAGGAATTGAAAGCACTGCACATACATTTTCTTGTGCTGTAATTGAAAAAAAAGGAAATAAAGGAAAGATACTATCTGATGTCAAAAAAATTTACCGCCCTGCAAATGGAGAGGGAATTCATCCAAGAGAAGCATCACGTCATCATATTGAGAATAGTGCTAGTGTATTATCTGAATGTCTTAGAGAAGCCAAGACTACCATCAAAGAGATGGATCTTGTTTCTTATGCAGCAGGCCCAGGACTAGGGCCATGTCTGCGCGTTGGCGCAGTAGTTGCAAGATCATTGGCCTCGTTTTATAAAATTCCAATTTATCCTGTTAATCACGCAATAGGTCATATTGAATTGGGAAAACTACTTACAGGTGCAAGAAATCCTTTGGTACTTTTGGTATCTGGAGGACATACTATGCTTTTGGCATTTCTTAACAAACAATGGAGAGTTTTTGGTGAAACTTTAGATATTACATTAGGTCAACTACTAGATCAGTTTGGGAGATCAATAGGATTTGCTTCTCCTTGTGGAAAAGATATAGAAGAGTTAGCATCGACCTCTTCAAACTATGTTACATTACCATATTCGGTAAAAGGAAATGATGTTTCTTTTTCAGGTTTACTATCTGCAACAAAATCTGCTGCAAAGAAAAGTAAAGTTGATGCATGTTATTCCCTTCAAGAAACTGCTTTTGCAATGATTAGTGAGGCCGTAGAACGTGCCTTGTCATTTACATGCAAAAGAGAATTGATGATAGTTGGAGGTGTTGCAGCTAACAAAAGATTGTCTGAAATGCTTCAAGATGTATGTAAGCGACATAAGTGCAAATTCTTTGTAGTTCCATTAAGATATGCTGGAGATTGTGGTAGTCAAATATGTTGGACAGGACTTTTAGAATCACAGGTAAAGAATGGTGTTTTGCTAAAGGATACTTTTGTTACACAATCTTGGAGATTAGATTCAGTTAAAGTAAATTATTGATTTTTGCTATCATTAATTGCTTCATCAATAGTTATAAGCCACTTTTTTGTATTCATAACTCCAAATTTGTATGTCTGTTCTCCTTCGCTTGTATTTGCGGTAAAACATACTTTTTTTATTAGTAACCCCTCCTTCCAGGTTTTTGTTATATCATCTAATGAAATATCCAAAATAGTATCGCCAATTTGTTTTGAAAAATCCATTATTCTTGCTCTAGTTTTATCAAATGCAAGTCTCTTGTTTGTTAATGTGAGAAACCCAATACCTAAATTGTCCTCATTACAATCTTCTTGTTTAATTCTCTTTTCTCCTTCTTCCATGATTAATTTTTATTGAATTCATCCAGATATAACATTAATGAAATTAATAAAAAAAGGAGCAGAGGCTGACATATATCAAACTAAATGGCAATGTTCCAAAGCAATTCTCAAAATTAGAAAAACAAAAAATTATCGAAATCCTTATCTTGATTTAAAAATTCGTAAACAAAGAACAATAAAGGAATCTCAAATGTTATCTCAGGTAAAATCATTTGGAATTCCAACCCCCCTTGTTTACTTTGTAAACTTGGAAACAACCTCAATTATTATGCAAGAGATTCCTGGTAAACCCGTTCATGATTTATCTGAATCAAGAATTGTAGAATTATCAAAAGAAATTGGAAAATTAGTGGGGATGCTGCACAAAAATGGGATAATGCATGGTGATCTCACTACGTCAAATTTTATCTTATTTCAAAATATTGTTTATGTTATTGATTTTGGATTGTCTCAAAATACAATAAAACCTGAAGATCATGCAGTTGACTTGAGATTAATTAAAGAGATTCTTAACAGTGCTCATGCAAAAATCATGGAGCCTGCATGGAAAAATTTTCAACTTGGCTACAAATCTATAGTTGGAAATGCCAAATATGTTAAAATCA
>JAOTZM010000177.1 GCA_029861345.1 Candidatus Nitrosopumilus sp. | reverse complement strand
AATACCTCAAGGAAATAGAGGTAATTTCTGAAATCCCTTCATCATTTTATGCAAAATTATCTGACTTGCACCAATCAGACAAGAAAAAAGCAACTCAGCAACTTCCACTAGAAAACATTCCAGAGACGGACATGCTATTTTACAAAGACGATCCAATGAAGTTTGATGCCAAGGTTCTCAAAGTTTTTGAAAAATCAGTAATACTTGATAGAACCTCATTTTATGCAAGAGGTGGAGGACAAGAACCAGACTATGGTACCATCTCAGGTTTTACAGTAACTGATGTAAACAAACACGGTGGAATTATTTTGCATGAGCTTGAGGGAGGAATACCAAAACAAGGAGATACTGTATCATGCAAAGTTGATGTAATTAGAAGAACAAACATTACAAAAAACCATACCAGTACACACATACTTAATGCATCATCTCGTAAAGTTTTAGGATCATGGATTTGGCAACACTCTGCATTCAAAGAAGATGATCATGCCAGACTTGACATTACACACCACTCATCACTAACTAATGAACAAGTAAGAGACATAGAGGATGCTGCAAACAGTATGGTAAAGCAAAACATTCCTGTATCAATAGAATATTTTGATCGTGGGACTGCTGAGCAAAAATATGGTTTTAGAATTTATCAGGGAGGAGTAGTTCCAGTAAAGTCAGTTAGAATTGTATCAATTGAGGATAAAGACATTGAAGCTTGCGGTGGAACACATGTTAAAAAAACAGGAGACATTGAATTAATCAAGATTACCAGAACTAAGAGAATTCAAGATGGAGTAGTTAGACTGGAATTTGTTTCAGGGGAGACTGCACAAGAATATCTAAAACAACAAGGGATTGAAAAATTAGAGAAAGATAAAGAATCAGCACAAAAAGAACTCAGAGAAAAACAAAGAGAAGAGGACAAGCAAAAAGCCAGAGAGAAAATTCCAGTACTATTAGAAGAAATATCATCACTAAATAATTCAGCAACAATTGATGAGATTGAAATTACCGTTATTGATTCTACAAAGATTTGTTTTACATCCAGTAAGAGATATGATGAGTTTTTTCACACAAATTTTGGTAAGAAATTAGTCAAAAACCATCCAAATTCAGTCTATGTTGGTATTTTTGAATCAGGCCCAACCATTCGAGTGATGGTATACTCTGGTGAAGAGGCCTCAGAGAGTAAAAATGCTGGAAATATAGCCAAATCTGTGGCTGAAGTGCTAGGCGGAGCAGGTGGAGGAGACGCAAAATTTGCCCAGGGAGGAGGAAAAGACACATCTAAAATAGACCAGGCAATAACCAAAGCAAAATCAATGATTTTAGGATAAGTGAAATTTTATGGAAATTAAATGGAATGATATTGAATCAAAGTGGAGAGAGAAATGGAATGAGAACAAGGACTTTGAGACAAATCCAAATGAGAAACCAAAAAAATTCATTACAGTAGCATATCCCTATCCCAACTCTCCGCAACACATTGGACATGGTAGAACTTACACGCTAGCTGATGTTCATGCAAGATTTTACAGGATGCAAGGATACAATGTCTTGTTTCCGATGGGATTTCATTATACTGGAACTCCAATACTCGGAATGGCAAAGAGAGTAGAATCAGGGGATAAGGAAATTCTTGATGGTCTTCGCAACATTTACCATGTTCCAGAAGAGGACATCAAGACATTTGTTGAACCAATAAAGATTGCAGACTATTTTCACGAAGAGATCAAAGCCGGCATGATAGAGATGGGGTACTCCATTGACTGGAGAAGAGAGTTCACTACTATAGTTCCAGCATATCAGAAATTTATTGAATGGCAAATCAATAATTTAAGAGAAAAAAATCTGATCATACAAGGATCACATCCAGTTGGATGGTGTCCACGTGATCAAAATCCGGTATCACAACATGATACATTAGGTGATGTAGAGCCGGACTTTACTGAATATATCTTGATTAAATTCAAGTTTGATGATTATATCATTCCAACTGCAACACTTCGTCCGGAGACAATTTTTGGTGTGACAAATCTTTGGGTTAATCCTAAAACAATTTACAAAAAAATTACCGTTAATGGTGAAAAATGGATTGTATCTAATGAATGTGCACACAAGCTAGAATTTTTGGACAAGGAAATTATCTATGATGGCGAGATTGCAGGTTCTGATTTGGTTGGAAACAAAGTTGTAATCCCATACAGAAATGAATCAATTTTCATGCTAGAGGCAAGTTTTGTGGAATCGGGAACTGGAACGGGTCTGGTAATGTCAGTGCCAGCTCATGCGCCATTTGACTATCAGGCGCTAGTTGATTTTAAGAAAGACCAGCCTCTAGGCTCAGAATTTCAGATAATCAAGCCTATCTCAATCATATCCACTGAAGGCTATGGGGAATATTCAGCAAAAGAGGCATGTGAGAAGTTTGAGATAAAAAACCAGGATGACCCCAAACTAGAAGAGGCCACTACAGAAATTTATGGAAAAGAATTCTACGGTGGAGTCCTCAAGGAAAACTGCGAGCAGTTTGCAGGCAAAAAAGTATCAGAAGCAAAAGACATCATAAAAGAATGGCTAGCTGAGAAAAAGTATTCAGAGATTTTGTTGGAATTGACTAATACTCCAGTAAGGTGTCGTTGTGGAACTGAATGTGTTGTTAAAGTTTTGTCAAACCAGTGGTTTCTCAATTATGGTGACAAAGACTGGAAAGCAAAAGCTACAAAGTGTTTTGACTCGATGAGTATTTTGCCT
>JAOTZM010000176.1 GCA_029861345.1 Candidatus Nitrosopumilus sp. | reverse complement strand
GGCTCAGAAGAATTATCCTCTAAAGAACTTGATAGATTTTCAAGACAGGTAATGCTTGAAGAGATTGGTTATCAAGGACAACTAAAATTAAAAAATGCCAAGGTATGTGTTGTTGGAACTGGAGGCCTTGGAAATCCAATTACATCAAAACTAGCTGCAATGGGTATTGGGACTTTAAGAATTGTTGATAGAGATGTAATTGAATTATCTAATTTACATAGACAAACTATGTTTGATGAAGATGATGTAGGTCAAGTTAAAGTGGAAGTAGCTGCAAAAAAATTAAAAAAATTAAATCCTGATTGTAAGATAGAACCCCTAGCAGTTTCTGTAAATGATTATACTGCACTTGAAGTTGTTGAAGGATGTGATGTCGTAATCGATGCACTTGACAGTGTCAATGCTAGATATGCATTAAACAAAGCATGTGTCCAATTTGGAATTCCCTTTGTAACTGGTGCTGCCGTTGGAGTTTCTGGCCAAGCATTTACAGTTTTACCAAAACAAAGCGCATGTTACTTTTGCATGTTTCCAGAACTAAATGAGGATACAATGCCAACATGCAGTATTGAAGGAGTTCATCCCTCAATACTTTCAATTGTTGGTGGAATAGAAGTTGCAGAAGCTGTGAAAATTATAATTGGAAAAAAACCTAGTCTTTCAGAAAGAATACTTCACATTGATTTGGAAAATCTAGACTTTAATAGTACTCAAACATTTAGAGCAGAAGAATGTCCAATTTGTGGAACAGGAAAACTTGATGTTGTACCAAAAGAAGAGTTAATCCTAGAAGAACTCTGTGGAAGAAATCGAGGTAAAAGAACATTTTCTATCACTCCTACAAAAATGTTTGATCTAGAAATGGATGCTGTAACTAACACTGCAAAAAAAATGGGCTTCATCGTTGAAAATCAGGGTGATCTTGGATTATCTCTACGAACAAATGAAATGTCAATCAATTTCATGAAAAAAGGTTCTGCAGTTATTGTAGGACCAACAAATGAACAAGAGGCCGTTTCGTTATATCATGAAGTATTGGGTAAAAAATCGATTGAAGAAGCTACAAATTAATTCAAATTGAGACTTGAAAAGATAGTAATTGAAAATAATGGGACAAAGATGTACTGAACAATATTTTATTTTCTAGAAATATTGCTGTTCAGATTATCCTAAGATTGCTTTAATCAAAGAAAAATAACATTCAGCATTTGTTCTAATTTTTCATTTAATTTTATGATATTTTAAATATTTTTAACTATTTTAATAGATTATATTAAAATTCGTTATTAATATACGTAAAATATTTAATAATATAATTTTAAAATAGTTTTTGGTGGATGTGAAATAGATTTTATTGATAATTCTCTGATAGAATCTATTGAAATTAGGATGATCAGACCATCCAAGTTTCCAGTCAGGTACAAACTTCCCGTAAATTCCACGGAACTTGTAAATCTGAAATCTAGCATAAAAGAACATGGACTATTACAGCCTATTGTCATTAGGCCTCTAGAACATGGATTTGAGATAGTTGCTGGACATAGAAGATTTACAGCATGTAGATCAATGCATTGGAGGTTTATTCCCAGTAAAATCAGAGATTTGTCTGATAAACAAGCATACGAAATTCAACTAACTGAGAACATTCAAAGGAAATCTATGGATCCTATAGAAGAGGCTGAAGCATATCAAAAATATGTTAATGAGTATGGCTGGGGTGGAGTAAGTGACCTTGGTCAAAAAATTGGAAAAAGCGAGGAATATGTTTCTCATAGAATGCAGCTTTTAAAACTTCCAGATGATGTTAGAAAAAAAATAGTCCATAGTGATTTGAACGTAAGTCAGGCATTGGAACTAACCAATGTTGATGCTTCACTGAAAAGTGAATTTGTAGATAAGATAATAAACAACAAACTAACCGTAAAACAGATCAGGGTCATGAAAAAGAAGATCAAACCCCAACATGATCTGTACAAACCAATACATAATAATCACTCCAAGTCACTTAATTTGATAAAGAAAAGTAGTTTGGCTCTTAAAATCATGCTCTCAAGAATTGATGACCTTATAGAAGATGCACATGGCATTGATCCAAAACAAAGAGTAGATATGATTAAATTCTTGATGGGTCTTAGATTGCAGACTCATTCAATGATAGATGAAACTATTAAATTCAAAAACTACCAAAGTGAAGATCTACTTAGTACATGTAATAGAGTAGATTGACGAAAACGAAGAAAACATCGACGAAGAATTAGCAGCTCAGATTCAAGAAGAAGAACGATTGATTCTTAGAAGTGTTGTTTTACCAAGACAGATCAATGACTACAAACGCATTGTCAAGTTAGGAGATCCATTTGAAAAAATTGTAGAACTTGCAGACAAGCTCAAAATCGATATGATAATTATGGGCAAGAAGGGAATAGGAAAATCTAGTTCAGAGCTGGGCCATATCGCACAAAAAGGACTCAAATCTACCTCAAAACTGGTAGTTTTGTTAGGATAGACACAAAATCTCTGTGTTTGGATGAATAGTGTAGACTTTTTGAAATTCTTAATAGATTCAACATTAGTTTTCAATATGATGTTGAAAATTGTTTGAAGAAATAATTTCCTCCATAGGTAACTTTACTCCTGCCCTAATCTTAGGATTGGGATTAATGGTTGGAATTGAACATGCATTTGAGCCTGATCATATAGCAGCAGTTGGAACGCAATTATTCAAAGGAAAATCCAAAAAAAATGGAAAAAAAA
>JAOTZM010000175.1 GCA_029861345.1 Candidatus Nitrosopumilus sp. | reverse complement strand
AAACATGAAGATCAAATTGTATCAGCACATAGAACTCCAGCTAGATTAGCTGAATATGCAAAACATGCTGAAAAAATGGGATTCAAGGTGATCATAGCAGGAGCTGGTGGGGCTGCACATTTGCCTGGAATGATTGCATCTCACACAATTATTCCTGTGATTGGTGTTCCAATACTTGTCTATAATGACAAGAACCTAAAAAAAACAGATACTTCAAAATTTTCTGCATTTGGTGGATTGGATTCACTATTGTCAATTACAGAGATGCCATCAGGATCTCCAGTAGTATCTGTAGGAGTCAACAAAGCTGGAAACGCGGGAATTTATACGATGAAAATCCTTGCAAATGAATTTCCAGATTTGAAAAAGAAGTTAAAACAACACAAAACTGCTCAACATGATTCAGTCATGAAAGAATCAGAACGATTAAAGAAAGAAGGCCTTTCAAAATTTGCTAAAAAAATCAACTAGCCTACGTCATCAACGTGAATTGTATGTTCTTCTTTTGTAGTGCCTCAATTAGCAGATCTGCTTGTTCTTTTCCCTGTGTTTCAAGACTTAAAGTGACTCCAGCTGAGCCTGCATTAATGTTTGAGCTAAGCCTATCGTGAACCACTTCTACAATGTTTGCATTTGCCAAGGTTATTTCATCGACAATTTCTTTGAATGCACCAGGTCTGTCAGGCAATAATATTGATAATTTGAGTAAACGACCCATTGCTGCAAGACCTTTGTCTACAATCTGACCTAGGAGATACATATCCACATTTCCTCCTGCGAGAATCACAACTACTTTCTTGCCAGGTGCAGGTTTCTTGCTAATCAAGTATGCTAAACTTGCTGCTCCTGCAGGTTCTACAACAAACTTCATTCGTTCCATCAGCAAAAACATTGCTTTTGTAATTTCTGTATCATCTACAAGAACAATTTTGTCTATAAGCTCCCTAATTATTGCAAATGTGAGCTGTCCAGGAATTTTTACAGAGATACCGTCTGCAATTGTTCTAGCACCACCACTTGCAGTAATAGAGCCTTTCTTAAGTGACTCATACATTGATGGAAAGGATCTTGATTGGATTCCTACTACTTTGATATGAGGATTTTTTTCTTTAATTGCAATTAAAATTCCTGCAGCTAATCCGCCTCCACCTATTGGAAGGTAAACTTCGTCCACATCTGGCAAGTCATCTAGTATTTCAAGTCCTATGACCCCCTGAGCTGCCATAATTTGAGGATCATCAAAAGCATGAATCATAGTTGCTCCAGATTTTTGAGCTATCTCTTTTGCTTTAGCAGAGGACTCATCATAGTTTATTCCCTCCAATATTACATTAGCACCATAACCTTTAGTTGCTGCAACTTTTGCAGGCGATGCATTTTTTGGCATTACTATGGTACAAGGAATTTTTTCTAATGATGATGCAAATGCTACCCCTTGAGCATGATTTCCTGCAGATGCTGCAACTACGCCATGTTTTTTCTCTTCATCAGATAATGATTTAATTTTGTAGTAGGCTCCTCGAATTTTAAATGAACCTGTTTTTTGTCGAAACTCTGCTTTAAGATAAACATCAGATTTTGTAAGATCACTAAATGTGGGCGAATGAATCAGAGGAGTTTTCTTAATCTCATTTCCACGTAATGAGTTTGCTTTGAGTATTTCATCATATGATGGGTTCATTGGAAATGTTTGCTAGTAAAATGGTGTATTTGACTTCTTCTATACCATATTTGCATCTTTAGTCAAATTTTATGGGTAAATTTTCAGAAATGCCTAAATAGTTTAAAAATGTCGTTCAAATCATATCGAGGGATCGGAAACTCCCCTTTGAGAAAACTTCTCATTTTCCGGTTTCCTTGATCTTAATTTATTACTGAATCACTTTTTGTAATTCATCTAATCTAGTTATGATGTTCTCTTTAACTGAGTTAGACATTTTTCTTGGATCAAATAATCCCTCTCTGTTTTTATTTTTTACAAATTCCAAATCGAAGAGACACAAACATCCTTCTTCTCCATTAACTAATCTAGCATCATCAATCAATACAGGAGTGGTTTGATAGGTTTCAACTAAAAGAGAATCAAGTTCATCAAATAATTTCTTCTTTTTTTCGGATAGTTCTTGAAAGTCTACCCCGGTATTTTTTTCAATTTTTGAATAAACTTTCTCTCTAAGCTCATCATTTTCATAAAATATCTCAAACAATTTTTGATGATCAAAGTCCTTGTATCCCATCTCCTTTAACGTGTTTAAAACAAACTGATCACTATTATCTGAAAGTTGTTGTTCTTTGTTTTTTGTCAAGTCTACAATATTGGCCAATTCTTTTTGACAATCAATTACTCTTTGATCTGGTTTGTAATATAACAATACATGAAATTGTAAAGACATGTGACCTGATAACAAATAACTGCCTTCCATTACCTCAAATTTTGTGAATATTCTTCTAATGTCATCATTATTGGAAATTGACACATCTTGGAGTGACCACTCTTTTAGACTATTGTTGATTTTTTGAAAATAATCCGATATTTGTTTTGGATCAAATGTTTTTTGTTCAGTAATTGTAGAATCGCCCATCATTACTTTGACATCAATCATTTTTGTCAGATTTGAGATATTTGAGAGAAACAGTTTTTGAATTACTTCATTTTTTTGATTTAGTTGTTGAATAAATTCATTAGGGGATCTTGTACCTAAGCGCACAAGAAATAGCAAATTATTGCTCTCCTTAAACCTTCATCAATATCTAAATAGATAAAATAGTA
>JAOTZM010000174.1 GCA_029861345.1 Candidatus Nitrosopumilus sp. | reverse complement strand
GCAGTTGACTTGAGATTAATTAAAGAGATTCTTAACAGTGCTCATGCAAAAATCATGGAGCCTGCATGGAAAAATTTTCAACTTGGCTACAAATCTATAGTTGGAAATGCCAAATATGTTAAAATCATACAACTAGTTTCCGATATAGAAAGTCGTGGTAGGTATGCGGCAGTCGTTTGATCTCTTTTTTGCATCCTCAAATAACTACAAATATCAGGAGGCAAAAAAAATTCTGGAATCTTTTGGAATAAAACTAGGCTTTTTCAAATATGATCTAGAAGAGATCCAATCAAACTCCTTAATGGATATAGCATCAAAAAAAGCAAAAGATGCATTTTTGAAATACAAAAAACCTGTAATAATTGAAGATGATGGTTTATTCATTAATTCTCTTGATGGATTTCCAGGTCCATATTCATCGTATGCTTTCAAAACAATTGGAAACAAAGGAATTCTTAATCTATTAAAAAATAATAGAAAGGCAAAATTTGTTTCCATCATTACTTTTTGTGATAAAAAAATTCTAAAATCCTTTGATGGCAAACTTGAGGGTACTATATCAAAATCTCAAAAAGGAAAAGGTTGGGGGTATGATCCAATTTTTATTCCAAAAAATACAAGGAAAACCTTTGCTGAAATTAATAACAAAAATGAATTGTCGCATAGATATAAAGCACTGAAAAAATTTTCTAATTGGTATTTACAAAAGTAGGAATCATACGATCAATAAATCGCTCATTATTCTGCAAAACTGAAATCCTAGAAACAAAACTCTCATCCATTACTGAAAATATCTTACTTTGTCTTGCAACTTGTTCACTAAAATTTTTCACTTCTTCCATTTCTAACATATTTGAATGTTCTAATCTATTAGTTGAACGGCCAATATGCATGTAAGATTTTATTTCAATAAAATGTGGACTTGATTTTCTAAACATTTCAGCAAATGTTGGAATCAATTCTCTTTTATAATTATAGTCTCTAATTAGAGTAATTCTTAGAACTGTTCTTGTATTCAAATACTTTAACATGTCAAGAGTCCTATTCCATCTTTCCCATGAATCATCATATTTTGGTTTGTTTATCCTCAAAAATGATTTATAGTCTGCAGCATTAGTTGATAAGTATAATTGTGTAGGTAATGCATCTTCATCTTGTAACCTTTGAATCATATCTGGTTCTTGTCCATTTGTTACAAGAAAAATTGATTTTGTTGCTTCAAGAGATTTTAGGTATTTGATTAGTTCTGGAAGCTTTGGATACATTGTTGGTTCACCAGAAAGTGAAATTGCATAATGACTTGGTAGTAATGATTGATCTAATCTCTGTTTATCGTTTCTTGAATCTCCATAGTATCCATTGATTAGCTTTTTTCTTTCACTCATCAATTTTGTTAAAATCTCTTCTGGCTCTGCAACTTGTTTTGGATCCATTTTCAATGAATCATAAAATTCCATTGGTCTCCAACAATACACACAACGATTCTCACAATGCATTCCTGCTGGTGAAAACTCCATGCATCTATGAGTTGAAATTCCATAAAATTTGTGTTTGTAGCAATTACCTTCATGTTTAAATGATTTTTTTGTCCAGTGACATAATCCAACTGTTGAATGATCTGCAACTCCATACTTTGCTTTTTTTAACTGATCAGATATTGCAGGCTTTATCTGAATTAAACGATCATCTTCAATTGTTTCACCAGAGCAACTCATGAGTTCAAATCTTGTTTTGGTTTACTTAAATTGATCGAGTTTTTTGTCCAACATGGAAATTTTTCCTAAAACTATTGAGATTTTTAGTTGTTTCTAGAGTGAGGTTTAATAACTGGATCCTCAGGATAATTTTAGCCATTGAAAAAAATACACGTATTGCCATTCTTACTGTTACTAGTAACTACCATAACTAGCATGCCTATCAATTACACTTTTGCTACTTCTGACTTGGATAATGATGGTATTGATGATGCAGTTGACACATGTCCAAATTTGCAAGAAGATTATGAGGGTGCAATTGATGGATGTCCATCAAACTTTGTTCCATGGTATGATGAAGACTATGATGGAATAGAAGACCATATTGATTTATGTCCAAATCTTAAAGAACATTACAATCGATATCTTGATGAAGACGGTTGTCCTGATACAGTTCCTGGAAGTGGTGAAGGGGGCTTACCTGATTCTGATGGTGATGGTTTTGTAGACTTGGCAGATTCATGTCCAAACCAACCAGAAACATTCAATGGTGTTTTAGATAGAGACGGTTGCCCTGACTCATTTGGTTCTGGTGACCGTGACCAAGATGGAGTTCTAGATTATGTAGATGAATGTCCACTTAGTGCAGAGACTTACAATCGATATCTTGATGAAGACGGTTGCCCTGATTCTACTAATAATTTTACTTTTCTAGATACTGATAATGATGGAATTCAAGATAAAAATGATCTATGTCCAGATAAACCTGAAGTGTATAATGGATATCTTGATTTAGACGGTTGCCCAGATGTGTCATTAGATTCTGAATTTAATGATAAAGATGCCGATGGAATAGCAGATCAATTTGATATCTGTCCCAATGATCCAGAAACTTACAATAGATTTGCTGATTATGATGGTTGCCCTGATGCAATTCCATCATTTGTTGGTACATTAAATGATGCAGATGGTGATAGAATAATGGATACTGATGATGCATGTCCATTAGAACCAGAAAGATATAACGGCTTCCAAGATGAAGACGGTTGCTCTGATATTCCTCCTTATTCTAGTGATGTTGATTCAGACCTTGATGGAATTCCTAACAGTATTGATCAATGTCCAGCGGTAAAAGAAACTTACAATA
>JAOTZM010000072.1 GCA_029861345.1 Candidatus Nitrosopumilus sp. | reverse complement strand
TCATAAAGTATTCTATTCTTAGATTCAATTCCTATAAGATTCATTCACTTAATTAGATTAGAAAACAGTTCCATGGGCTTACGGGGATTTGAACTTGTCTATTTCAGGGGTTCATAGATAATATCATTGATAAAAAACCTTCTTTCAAGAAGATTGTAACGTCAGTATGGTTGACGTTTAGACTGAGTTTTTTCTTGTTCAAATAATCAGGTTAATGAAAATTTGTCATTTTATATGCTTATGATAACAATTAACTAACACTGAATATTGTAACACTACATGCCTATAAGAAAAAAAGGTAAACACCAAAGACATGCTGATCAAAGAGCTGAGAGACGTAGAAAAAAGAAAGCCAAATCTGGAAAACCTAGATCCTGATCAAATCAACCTTTTTACATCCAAAATTGTCGAGTGAAACTATTGGACCCGCTAATACGTTTCAAAGATGCTCATGTTAAGGGAATAATCCCTGATGATGTGTATGATCTTACAGTAAAACGTTTTCATATTACAGTTGCAGGAATAAATAGAATTGAAAAAGCATCTGGAATTAGATATCCTATTGCATATGTGGAACCTTCTCTTATAATATCCTCCCCAAACTCGAATTCTTATGAGTATGGTATCTTGTTTGCAAGAACAATTCCTGTGATGGTTGAGGAAAAATTTCAGGTTGTAATTCAGATTTCTGCCCCTCTGGTTGCTTATGGCCTCAAAGGAACAATTCATGCAATCTTGGCACACGAGTTTTTACATTTTCTCGAATTAATAAGAAAAATTTCCAAGATGGAATTACTTTCTGATGAAATTACTGGAAATTTATTTGAAAATGTTTATAGTGATGAAACTAGGCTGTTTGAACCTAGAGTTGTCTTTAAAGATCGTATGTTACTAAATCATATCACAAAAAAATTTCCTGCTGGTTTTCGTGATTATAAACTAGAAGACAAGGTTATGAAATTTTGGGCTGATAGAAATCTTCCTAAATCAAACATTTCTTTGGATACTAACACTGTAAAATTATCTGTAGAGTCTCTTTCTAAAATTAAACTTGATCCTGTATTTATTTCAAAAATTGAACAATTAGAAGAAAAAAGTTCTAAAATTCGTAAAAAAAGATTGTATTGAATCAACTAATTTGATTTAGAATTGTCTTTTAATTTACTGTCAATAATATTATTCAAAATATCTGTTAAACTTTTATTATTTTCAGGAGAAATTCTTTCTGACTCACTTAGAGAATTAATTAAATCTCTTAAATCATTCATAGATGTTTTAAACAAATTTTGTAAGGCTAATTTATGGTTGATTCTAACTGTGAAAAAAAGGTAATTTGAAAATATCATCCACAAATAAACAATGATCCAAGTCTGGTTCGGTAGTAATATACAACAAATGAGAATCACTTAATGGCATGGTGTATCTTTTTACTTTTTCATATTCTACCATTGCATATTCTCCTTTTCCCATAAAACCTGCAAATTGGTTACGTGTATGCCACATCTTACTCGCAGATTGAAGTGATTTTTTCTGGTCCTCTGGCAACAAATAATTTTTTATCCCATCTTTTTGTCCTCCAAAGATAAGCTTACCATCTGAATCAATAATAGTTACAAATCTGATTTTGGAATTTAGATTAGGATGGATTAATATAATTTGTAGTATGACATTCCTTCTTTCGACATTTTATACAAGTTATTAAGCAGTTTGAATTAAAAGTATTGATTCTAATTGACATCCCCAGTAATTCTAATCTTAACATATATTCAAAATAATATGTATTTCTCTCATACTGCCATACAAGATTATACAATTAATTCTCTAATATAATTTCTAAAGATTCTTGTAATTTTAAGAATCACTTGGTTTTTCAAACTCTATACAGATCATGTTGTTATCGACATGCTCAACTCTGAATTTTAAAGAGAGACTGTCTGCAAGAGCCTGATGAGTTTCAGTCAAAAAATCTGAGAAATTCTCACAGACATTGTGTATTAAACTGACGCGATATGTGGAGTCATTCACCATACATTCAACTTTACCAAAGCGTGAGTCACTAATTTCAATTGCCTTCATTAGATTAACAAAGTCAAACTTGTCATATGAGAGATAGATCAATTCTTGTGGAACAGTTCCTCCAACCTCCCTGGCAATTTTTTTAATTGTTGCATCGTCCATTGCCCTGAATATTTTTTTTAATGAACGTTTTGTCAAAGGGACAAGTTCCATCTCTTCGACAAATCGATCCCACATCAAATGCCGTTTTATTATTCTGTTAATTAGAGCGTTTATACTAATTCCTCTAGACTCTGCATCCATTACTAGTGAATTGTATGTTTCCGAATCAACTCTAGATGAAATATTTCTTGAATTTCTATTCATGTTGAGATTTATTCCATAACCCTCTAAGTCTTAATGAAATAAAATCAATACAAATAATATCCGTAGTCATTTATAATGATTCTATTATGTCCACTACGATTTAACATTTTTACATCTGACTGCTAATGACTACAAACGAACACATCTATCTTATATAATAGTATGAGTATATTATCATATGCCAATAGAATTTGCGCAAATAATTAGTACCACAAACCAGAGGCCAGAGACGACAGAACCCGTACCTATTTTCATGGACCAAAATGACGCAATATCTGGAATTGAGCATACAAATGAACATCCCGCTGACATTCAAATTATAGAATCAGGCACCTATGTTCTAATTGCTGCCCCACAAGTAGGTAGAATATCAGGCGATGGAGCAAGCAGTGTTGATTTTTGGCTACGAAAAAACAACAGAGATATTCCAAATTCCAATGTACGTTGTGTTCTGAGAACAAATGAAAACAAAGATGTTATAGTTAACCAAACTATGATGCCATTTAATGCTGGGGATGTCATCAATGTGATGATGGCAGTTGAAAAGACAGGAGAAGGATTAGGAATTGAGGCCATTAAGACTCCAGGCAGACCACTAATTCCAAGTATAATCTTTTCAATACACAAGATCAAAGATCATATAGGCGGACATTGGGTTGGTGCACAGAGAGGTACAAAGAAAATGTGGGTCGAGGGAAGTTAGACTCTGCCTTTTTTTATTTTAGAATATCCGCAATAGTTCAAAGCAGAGAAAAATTAATTTATTTATGGTGACAAATACACTTGCACTTTGGATCATGACATTGATCATGTTTGTTCATGATACATTTGTAACTAAAATCACTTAATCGTGTCTGCATCCATATAGAATCGTTTTTCTCATCTATTTCCTCAATTTTCTCTAAATCTTGATTTATATCGATCATAATTCTAGTTGCTTGTTATTTAAATAAAAGAATAAGGACATTTTTCTAATATGGTTTTCATGTATGGAAATAAGTTTTCATAATCTCAATTAGGATTATGAATTAAAGTATTAAAATTACAACCAGAGCAAGAAAATATCTTTAGCATTTACAATCACAAGTGTGATAAATCCATAAAATTTTCTTGATTTCAATTCAAAAACAGAGTTGTATCTGAAATGCTTTTTAATAAAGTTCTAAATCCTTTTTAATCAATAGATATTCACTGATTAAATTCTGTCAATCCACACTTTCCGCAAGTATGTCTGTCTTTATGTTCCGACATAAATACACCTTTTCCACACCTTGAACAAATCTTTCTGATTCTTGATACTTTGTCTCCATCTACTTTGAAATATTTATAAACATTTGGACTTGAACCTTTTTTTCCTGCCACTATTCTGATTTCTCCTCTTTTTTGGGTTCTTCAATTGATGAGTCTTCTGCATTAACTTTTGTATCATCAGCTGGTGTTTCCTCCGCAGGAACTTCTTGAGCTTCTGCTTGTTTTGCTTTTGTCTTTTCTAGCCTTGAGAAAATTGTTGGATTGATGTGCTTTTTTGCTAATCCGTCATCATCGTAAACATAGAAAGTTCCTGTAACAATTGGTTTGCCAACATGGGTCTTTAGTCTCATTGGAATTACCACCTTGTCATCTAGTTTGAATTCTTTAGTAATCATATCTATGGCCTCAAGTTTTTTGAGCTTACCTGCTAATCCTGCGAAATTACATGTAAGTTCTCTTCTAGATAGGAATGTGTTATCTACGTCCGTAACGGTCTCAATAATAGACATGTACCCAAAGTCCTTTAGATATTTCATATAAACCTTGATTGAGCCTACTGTCTGTTTCATTTAAATAAATTTTAGCCATTTACTAATCATGCAAAGATCCAATATCTCTGAGATTCCAGATTGTATAAGATGAAAAATTCATGGGTAATTTTTTCAATTGTTGACCTCATTTCTCACAAGATGTCATCTTATTTCATCTTATGACAAATACACATGCAGTCTTTGTCCTTGCATAACTCGTGCCTGTCTGCGATACACTTGAAGCCAAATCTGCTAATCACGGTTTGTAACCATATATTGTTTGATGATTCAGTGACGCTCATACTTACCAGCACCTTGTTCAAATATGTCTTCAGTCAGTTTCATGATAAAATTGGCTCAGATTTCATTTGTTCTCCATCGCCTTTTTTTGGGCAAAAAAGGTTACTATCAATTTCAACTATAGTACGTGTTCCGTGTGGATGTATGACGGCTCTCTTCAACACTGCTTATGGGTATCTCGATACAGCTGCAAAAGATTACGGCAAGGTCTAGAAGAAATCCTAACAAATAATCAACATAGTCACTTGGTGATGATGCAATCTATGATTCAACAGTAAACTAGTTTTTCTTTTTTTCTAAATACTTCTCTTAGTATTCTTCTAATTGGTATGATTTATGCCCGAAAATAACCGCGAAGGAATAATCACCAAAGCTAGAGTATCAAACATTATGGTAGCAGCAAGAGGTTATTGTGATACCAAAAAAGTTAATTTTCGTAGAAGGTCAGAAATTACAATGAATGATGAAAAAACTGTGATAGCAGGGATTTTAGCCAATATCAAACATTGTTTGGACGTCAAAGACTCGTCAAAAACCTGGCAAGAATCTCAAAATCTGATGGGATACCGTGCGAAATGTAACCTACATGATGATATCAATAAGAGATTAGAGAAAGTGGAAAAAACAGTTTTTATAGGTTCTTCATCATTGGACAATAATACTATCAATGCTCTCAAGAATGAAATTGATGAATTAACAAAAATGCTATCTCGCTGATTAAGAAGAAAAGTATTGTAAGGCAAAGTTATTGGAAATATTCTTAATAATAATGATCGTCAACATCCTTGACCTGGATTGATATTATTACAATCTTTCACAGTTCAAATCTTCCATTTCCTAAAGACAGTTATAATTCTAGCAATAATAGCATCTTTGAGCTGTAAGTTTATCCAAGACTAACCAAAATTAACTTTTATTTTTGTCTCCACAGCAAATACATCCACCATCTAAGCATTTCTGGTGTTGATTTCCTTTGCAATAGTTGCACATTCCATATGTCAAGTTTATTCATTACCCTCCAAGGTTTTCTTGTATTATATCGTGAAATCCATCTGAGTGACAAATTGAGCATAAACCTATCATGAATATCAAGTAATTTTCAAAATCATTTTAAATTTATTACTAATTGTTACTCGATCTGAGTAAATAGTTGTGATTTTGTCTGAAATTATGTTGTTTATATGAAATAAACATAACCATAAACCTTGATTGTAATTACAGAAGAAATTTAAGAAATTCCTTTAAAATGATACTATGGAACGCTATATGCTTCATTTAAAAAATGAAGGTTATGGACCTGAGAATTCTCGTGATGTAGTTTACAAGGCAAGAGATCTCGCATCTGATATGAATGCGTCAATCAGGGTTGCCAGAATTGCCAGGAAATTTGTAGAATTAGATGTAGGTGTTGAAAAAGAAGAACTTGACACCCTTGTTGAAAAGCTATCTCCAATTGGATCTATAGATAATATCCGACATGTCGTTGAAGAAGAGATCGAAAAGGAACAAGGAATTCAAGATGGTATTTTCTATTTTAACCATGAAAGATTTTGGGAATGCCATGAGGCATTTGAAGGTGTTTGGAAACAGTGTTTTGGACGAGAAAAAGAAGTTATTCAAGGAATAATTTTGATAGCTGTTGCATTTGCTCATGCTCAGGAAGATGAACTTAGTATTGGAGTTGGAATGCTTGGGAGAGCTTTGGAAAAATTAGGCACTTCACCTTCAGTATATCATTCAATAGATATAGACAAAATCAGAAATAATGCAGTTAAAATGCAACAAGCAAATGAGCTAACTATCTTTGAGATTTAATTAATTCTAGAGATTTAGTTACTACTTCTGCACCTTGAAGCAAACCAATACTGCCTTTCTTTGCTTGTTCTTCAGTCATTCTTGTTGTTCCATCACTTTTAATACAATCGCCTGAAACTAAAATTGGAACTGGGTCATCACTATGTCCTTTGTTAATACATGGAGTTGAATGATCAGCAGAAATCATAATTGCAACTTTACTTGAGTCAATGTTTTCAACAAGAGTTTTGAAGAACCTCTGATCAATTTCTTCTATATTCTTCATCTTACCGATTGCGTCTCCATCATGACCAAACTCATCTGGTCCTTTGAGATGAACATATATGGCATTTTGAGTTTCCATTGCCTTTGCTGCTACTCTTGCTTTTTCTTCATAATCTGTTAACCCTCCAGCTTCAAATGCTTTCATTTTGAGAACTTCTGAAATTCCAAGTTCAACTGGCATATCAACTATACATGAAAAATTCATATTGTATTTTTCATTAATTGGAATCACATCTGGATATTTGTTTCCTGCATCTCTCAGTAAAATACAACTAAGTGCTTTTTTGTTTTCTTCTTGTCGTTTCTTGTTTATTGTACTCTCTCTTAAAATTTTGATTGTTTGCTCAGAAAATTCATTTACTAGATCTGCAGTAAATTTAGAATCTTCAGTTTCCTCTAAGGGCAAACATTTTTCAATTTTTAAGAAATCTCCCACAGCTTTTGCTACTCCCATACCGCCAATATTGCTATAAGCTGGGTCTGTATTGGTGATTCTTGAAGATAGTTTTTTTGATCTTGATCGAATTCTAACAGTCACTCTATGACCAATTGTTGGACAAACTACAACTGATGTATCTGGTTGTGAAAATTTTACCTTCTCTTCAATTTCTTTTGCTACTCCATCGGCATCTTCCTTTTCAATATGTCTGCCTGCTCTTCTATCTATGATTACTTCATCCTCGTTTAATGTAGAATAATTTCCTCTTAGTGCTAAATCTCCATCGTTAAAGTCGATTCCAATTCCTATGGCCTCAATCACACCTCGTCCCGCATAATCTGTATGTTTGAATTTGTATCCTAACATATTGAAAACAGCAATATCTGATTCTGGTGCTATTCCTTTTCCAACAGAAATTACCTCTCCAATTGCCCCATTGCTAGCAATTTTGTCTAAAATTGGTGTGTTTGCAGCCTCCAATGGTGTCTTTCCATCTAAATCTGGATGTGGAAGGTCACCAACACCATCCAAAAGAACGTAAATCATATGAACATCAGAATTATCCATGATATCCTCTGTCTATGTATCTCTTGATACTCTCCTTTAAAGCTTGCATAAAAATAAGCGATCAAAAAATATGAAATAACTATCTTTAGTTTTGATCTTCAACAAATATTTTTTTGATAAAAATAAGATTTTCTAATCTTGAAAAATTATTTTGTCGTTTTTTATTTTGAATTTTATCTGTTCTTAGTAAACAATTTAACCGCCAATTGCTTCTCATAACAATTATGGGAGATATGCGCAAGGGCTATGTTTCTGAGCGTTTCATGATTGTCTCAAAAAAAGATGACAAAGTCATTGACCCAAAAAAATCTCCTTATTCGCCTGGAAATGAGTCTATGACAAATCCTTCTGTTTTATCTCTTGTTGCAAAAGGAGGAATGTTACAACGTCTTCAAGACAATGAAGATGAATATGTACAAGGTTGGTCAATTAGAGTTTTTGAAAGTAAGAATCCAATTGTTTCAATAGATACAGAAAACTCTTACAGCGATAGACCGTTTTATAGTGAACCTGCAT
>JAOTZM010000173.1 GCA_029861345.1 Candidatus Nitrosopumilus sp. | reverse complement strand
GCAGATGCACAAGCTGGATTTTGGGAGTATGGACCATCAGGAGTTGGTTTAAAAAATAAATTTTTAGAATTATGGAGAAGAGAGCTTATCAGAAGAGACGGTATGCTTGAAATTGATGGCTCTCAAATAATGTCTAAATCAGTTTTTGAGGCTTCTGGTCATCTTGGAAGTTTTGCTGATCCAATAATCAGATGTACAAAATGTAATTCAACATTTAGAGCAGACAGAACAATTGCAGACATTACACACATTGAAATTCCTGAAAATGCTGATTTGGATGAATTTGATAATGCTATTGAGCAAAATAAAATTAAATGCCCGAAATGTAAAGGAGACTTTGATAAAACAAAGAAATTCAATATGATGTTCCGAATTGGTATTGGTCCTGAAGAAGAAGAAGCGTATCTGAGACCAGAGACATGTCAATCAATATTTGTAGATTTCCCTAGACTCTTTAAGACCATGCGAGGAAAACTTCCTTTGGGAATAGCTCAGGTAGGAAAGAGCTTTAGAAATGAAATAGCCCCACGACAGAGTTTGCTTCGTCTAAGAGAATTTTATCAGGCAGAAATTGAAGTATTTTGTAATCCTTTACGACTAGATGAAGTTGAAAAATTTGTAGAGATTCAAGACACAATAATCAGAGTACAGACAGATTCTGAAGCGGTTGCAATAACTTGCAAAGAAGCGATAGAATCTGGAACTGTTCCAAATAAGTTTGTAGCATATTATTTAGGGATCTTGACTGAATTTTATGAAAAGACAGGAATTGATATTTCAAAGAGTAGATTCAGAAAGCTTGGTGACAAGGAAAAGGCATTCTATGCAGAAATTGCATTTGACTTTGAAGTTGAAACTACAATTGGATGGCTTGAGCTTGTAGCATGTAACTATAGATCAGATTATGATTTATCTAGTCATGCAAATAAGAGTAAAGAAAAATTTGAGGTGATGGATAATGATGAGAAAGTTTTACCACATGTCTTTGAGATTTCAATGGGAATTGATAGGAGTCTCTATACAATCTTGGAGCATTCATTAAAAAACGATAACGAACATGAAAGAATAGTTTTGTCATTAAAACCATATTTATCACCAACACATGTAGGAATTCTTTCATTGGTCAAAAAAGATGGATTAAAAGAAAAAACAGATGAGATTTTTCTAAATATTAAAAGAAAGTTTGATGCATTTTTGGATCATTCAGGAGCTATAGGTAGAAGATATAGAAGACTAGATGAGATTGGTGCGCCATTTGCAGTAACAGTTGATCATCAGACTTTAGAAGATAATACTGTGACCATTAGAAAAAGAGACTCTATGGAACAAACTAGAATTAGTGTATCTGAAATAGATTCAATACTTTCTGAATCTGTTGCATTTCCTTAAGAGATATTTATCTAATTGGAATAGATAATGATTTCAGGCTGATGTACATTTAACAATAAATTTTTAGCTGTTTGAAATATTGATTTGAATCTTTCTTGAATTTCGAATATAATTATTTATTCACTTCAATGTGATATTTTATTATTCTACTAAGTATTCTTTTGAGATAGAAATGATAAACTAGTCAGATTAGATGTAATTATTTGGATATCCAGTATTATTATCCATTTCAATATTTTCAATTATGATTTATGGTTAAAAGAAGGAATTTTCTGATATATAGTTAGCAAAAATTTTTTACAAAAAAATCGACTCCAAAGTGTTTTAACAGAATTAAGGTTTAATATCCACCAAATTTTGTGATTGAGTAGGTATGTTAAGACAAAGAATTGATGAGAATAGTCAAATTTCAATAATTATTCCTACATACAACGAATCTGAAAATATAATCAAAATTTTACATACTATTGGAGAGATCTTGCCAAAAAATGTTCCCACGCAAGCAATTGTGGTAGATGATAACTCACCTGATGGAACGGGAAAGTTAGTAGAAGATTATTTGAAAAATGTTAAAAAAATGGCACATTACACAATAGAAATTATTCATAGAAAAGCCAAAGACGGTCTTGGTTCTGCAATTCTTAAAGGAATTCAACAAGCAAAAGGAGATACAATAGTAGTGATGGATAGTGACTTTTCTCATCCACCACAAATAATTCTGAAACTAATCGAATCGATAAAAAAATATCAATATGATATTGCAGTAGCGTCACGTTATATCAAAGGCGGAAAAATTCAAGGCTGGTCAGTAAAACGAAAATTTATGAGCAAGTTTGCAACTTTAATTGCAAAAAAGGGATTAGGAATAGATACAAAGGATCCAATGTCTGGATTTTTTGCATTCAAACGAAATATTATCAAAGGATTAAACATTGATGCAATAGGATATAAGATTCTCTTAGAAATTCTTGTAAAAACAAAAAATGTTAACATCAAAGAGATTCCATATACTTTTCAGGACAGAGAATTAGGTTCTAGTAAGTTAAGTATCAAGACTATTTTTGATTATTATAGATCAGTTTGGAAATTATATCGATATGGCAAACCATTAGAAAAACAAGAAAAACGCTCATCAGTGAAATTTCTTTACAAGGCAGGAAGATTCTACACAGTAGGCGCCTCAGGATTTATTGTAAACTATATGATTTCACTATTATTTGCTGGAGGAGTTTATGATTTATGGTATTTACATGCCAATGTTATAGGAATAATAGCATCAATTTCTACAAATTTTATTTTAAACAAAACATGGACATTTGGCGATAGGGATTTCAGAATAAAGAAGACAATTTCTCAGTATGGAAAGTTCGCAATGTTTAGCTCATTAGGTGCCTTAGTACAGTTAGGAGTAGTCTATTTTCTAGTAGATAACAATGAGATATCATATCCACTAGCCTTGATTATGGCAGTAATAGCTGCAGCGTTTGGAAATTTTG
>JAOTZM010000071.1 GCA_029861345.1 Candidatus Nitrosopumilus sp. | reverse complement strand
TTCCCTTGATTGTATATGCATTTGAACCATGATTTGCTCTAAACACAATTTCTTCTTTGGTCTCTATTTGACTAATCAAATTGTAAAGTTCTTCTAATGATTCATCATCATTAATTCTAATGAATTGTTCTTCAAACTTGTCAAGAAATTCTTGCTTTATTCCGTTTTCCAAATAAAGAGTTAGGGCTCCCAAGTAATGTGGAGCACATGCACTAATCACCTCAGCAGTACCCTTAATGTGTTCTTTAGAATATGTTCTTCCCCCTAATCCTAAAATAACCATGCATGACATTATGTAACCTGCTTCTTTTGCCTTGTTGACTGATTTGATGATTGTTTTTGCAACAGCTCCTTTCGTTACTTTTTTTAGAACTATGTCAGAACCACTTTCAATTCCTAAATAGAACATATCCAGTCCAGCTTCATTCATCTTCTTTAATTCTTCAGGTGTTTTCTTTAGAATATTCATCGGCATTGCATAACAGGAAATTCTTTCAATATTTTCAAATTTTTCTCTAATGTACTTTACAATTTTTATCATATATTCTGAATCAAGATTCAGCGCATCTCCATCTGCAAGAAACACTCTTCTAGTATCAGGCAAATAATTTGCCATCATATCAATTTCTCCTTTAACTTCATCCCATGATCTTTCAGAATATTCTTTAGATCTATACATATCACAAAATGAACATTCGTTAAATGAACAACCTAATGTAACTTGGAAAATTAATGACTGTGCTTCTGAAGGAGGTCTATACAATGGAGCGTCATAATTTAACATCATCTGTGATTCAAAGAAATTTACTTGATTGTGTTTTTTATACTTTCTATTATCATTCAATCACAAAATACCTTTTAGTGGTAAATCAGAAGAATTTTCATAACTTATGGCAAATGATCCTGACGCAAGACGATTACTTTGGTTTGTGTTTGCAGGTTCACGAGGGGGATTAAATCGACTAAAAATTATTTCACAATTAAAGAAAAATCCCCTTAATACTAATCAACTAGCTAACAAATTAGGTCTTGATTACAAGGCTATTCAGCATCACATTAGGGTTCTTGAAAAAAATAACATGATAACTAAGGTTGGAGAAAAATACGGTGTCACCTATTTCATCTCCACCTTTCTTGAAGTTAATATGGAGACAATAGAAGAAATTGAAAGAAAATTGGATAAAAGTAAATAAAAGCTCAAGAGGTGGTTTTCACTAAATGGAATCAACCTCATTAGTATTGTCTATTGTTTCAATTGCAAATATGGGCATACTTGGGATTCTGATCGTTATATTTGGAAAGATGTATGCTAAAACCCATGCACAGCTTCCATTAGGTATGATTGTTGTTGCAGCAATGCTGTTTCTACATAACGTAATTGGCGCCTTGGCTTATTTCTCAATGGAAGAGATCTTTTCTCATGAAATATTCCCTTACATGCTAGGAGTAGGAGTTGCAGAACTTGTAGGATTGCTAATATTTCTAAAGATTACTTTGGACTGACCTTATTTTAATTGTAACAAAAAATTCTCAAAGACATGTTACAAGAATATTTCAAGCTTAACAAAAATATTCTGATTGCATTTGCAGCATCAATTATTATTTCTGCAGTAATTGCCCAAGTTTTGTCTGAACAAACAGATTATCTAAACACAACATATACTACTATTGCAGATTATGTCATTTATTTTTCAGTTTTTAGTGGGCTATTCTTTCTTGATAACAGAAAAAAATATCATACCAAGTCAGGAGATACAGATACTACAAAACTAAAACATGATCTCAAAAAATTACTAACATCACTTGGAATTGCCGAAATTGTTTATACCATTGTTAGATGGGTTTTACAATACTATTTTCTTACAATAAACTATGATCCATACTTGGCATCAATTGTATCGCAAGGTATATCCACAATCATTTACATGATAGTAGTTAATCTAAGTGTAAAAATAACGAGGTTGTATAAAGATGGGAATTAGTGTTTATGTTGATGGATCAGGAGGGCCTAATGCTGGATATGGTTATTTTGTAAAAGAGACGGGGGAATCATTTTATGAAAAAAAACCAGAAATTACTAACAATCAGGCTGAATACTTGGCAATAATTTCTGCATTAAACAAGTTTGTTGATTCAAATGAGGAAGTTACAATTTACAGTGATTCTAAAAATACGGTAAATCAACTAAATCATGAATTTGCGATAAACAATGAGCAACTCCGAAATCTAGCACGAGAGACTTGGGGTATTATGGGCAAATTTTCAAATCTTTCAATAGTGTGGGTTTCTAGAAATGAGAATTTAGCAGGAAAAATGCTGGGAAGCTAAAAAGTTAGAGATCAGAAATTTCTATGAATAACTTTATTACATAAAATCTTTAGATCAAACTTAACATGGCAGAATCTGTCTTTTTATCACCAAAATCAATTGCAGTAATTGGCGCATCTGACAAACGAGGAAGTGTTGGAGCTACCATTACCTCAAATATTATGAATGGTTTCAAAGGAACTGTTTACCCAATTAGTCCTTCAAGAGATACAGTCTTTTACAAAAAAGCCTACAAAAGCGTTTTAGATGTTCCAAAATCAATTGATCTTGCAGTTATTGTTATCAAGAATACATTGGTTGCACCAGTGTTAGAAGAATGTGGCAAGAAAAAAGTCAAAGGAGTGATTATCATTACTGCTGGTTTCAAAGAAGTTGATGAAGAAGGTGCAAAACGCGAACAGGAAATAAAAGACATTGCAAAAAAATACAAAGTTCAAATCATTGGACCAAACTGTCTTGGTGTCATGAATCTTGATCCAAAAACAATGATGAATTCTACATTTCTCAAAGTTACCCCAAAATCTGGAAAGATTGCACTTGTATCTCAGAGTGGTGCCATATGTGCTGCTCTAGTTGAAGATGCCAGTGCTCAAGGTATAGGTTTCTCCGCAGTAGTTAGTCTTGGCAACAAAGCTGCTATGAGTGAAGTTGACGTCCTAAAGATATTGGCAGATCATAAACAAACAGAAGTTATTGTAATGTATCTTGAAGACATGGGTGATGGTCAAGAATTCCTTAAAGTTTGTAAAAATATCACTAGAAAACTCAAAAAACCAGTTCTTGTTCTAAAATCTGGACGTAGTCCTGAAGGTGCAAAAGCAGCAATGTCTCATACTGGAGCCTTGATGGGTTCAGATGAAATCTATGATGCTTTACTAAAACAATCCGGTGCAATTCGAGTTGATACCATGGAAGAACTCTTTGATTATGCAACAGCATTTTCAAAACAACCCCTTCCAACAGCAGGTGGTTTAGTTATTGTATCAAATGCAGGTGGACCTGCAATTATTTCCACTGATGCTTGCTCAAAAGCAGGAATTAGGATAGCAAAAATTGATAGTATTCGTCCAAAGATTGATGAAGTAATTCCTCCTTGGGGAAGCTCTAGAAATCCTGTTGACATTGTAGGTGATGCAGATTTTAACCGATTCCATAATGTATTGGAACGTGTACTCAAACATTCAAAAGTTGGTTCAGTTATTACAATGTGTACCCCATCTGGTACTCTAAATTATGATAAACTAGCAGAAGTCGTTGTTTCAATGTCAAAGAAATACAAAAAAACAATGCTAGCAAGTTTGATGGGATTAGATGAAGGTATTACAAATCGAGAAATTTTATCTAAAGGAGATGTTCCTTATTATACATATGCTGAAGGAGCAATTAGAACTTTAGCTGCAATGATAAAATTTGCAATTTGGGTAAATACTAAAGAAGGAAAAATTACAAAATTCAAAGTAAACAAAGCTAAAGCAAAGAAAATCTTTGACAAAGTCAAAAAGGAGAAACGACCAAATCTCTTAGAAGAAGAAGGACAAGAAGTTCTTAAAGCATATGGTTTACCATTACCTTCTAGTGCACTTGCTAAAAATGAAGCAGAGGCAGTAAAGATTGCAAATAAAATTGGATATCCTGTTGTAATGAAGATTGCATCACCTCAAATAATTCACAAATCTGATGCAGGTGGTGTCAAAGTAAACCTGACAAATGATGCTGAAATTAAATCTGCATTCAAAACAATTATCAAAAATGCAAAAAAATACAACAAGAATGCAGAGATCAAAGGTGTTTTAATTGTAGAGATGGTTAAAGGCGGTAAAGAATTAATCATTGGTTCAAAACTAGAACCTGGCTTTGGTCCAGTAATTATGCTTGGAATGGGAGGAATTTATGTAGAAGTTCTCAAAGATGTTACATTCAAACTAGCTCCAGTTACTGATATTGAAGCTGATGATATGATTGCCTCCATTAAGACACAAAAACTTTTACAAGGTGTAAGAGGCGAAAAACCTTCAGATATATCAAAACTCTCAGAATGTATTCAGAGATTATCACAACTAGTATCCGACTTTAGGGAAATCAAGGAATTAGATATGAATCCTGTACTAGTCATGGAGAAGGGCAAGGGTTGTCGCATTCTAGATGTTAGAATAGGACTCTGATCGCAATTTACTCGTAAATTTACTATTATAAAATTAGAATATTTATACAACATAAGGATGAATAATGTACATGGCTAATGTCTTAAAGACAATTAGAACAGGCGATGATTATATCGAGAGCCTTAGAGGTCGTGATCTTAAAATTTACCTGTTTGGAGAATTAGTAAAAGAGCCTGTTGATCATCCCATGATTAGGCCCTCAATTAATGCAGTTGCAGAAACTTATGATTTAGCAGTACGTGAAGAAGCTTTGGCTTCGGCTGATTCATCACTTACTGGATTGAAAGTTAACCGATTTTTACATATTGCAGAAAGTGCACAAGATTTAGTTTTACAAAATAAAATGCAAAGAAAACTAGGACAAAACACTGGAACCTGTTTCCAGAGATGTGTTGGAATGGACGCATTGAATTCTTTACACTCTACAACTTTTGAAATAGATGAAAAACATGGAACAGACTATCATCAAAGATTCTTAGAGTTTGTAAAGATGGTTCAAAAAGAAAATCTTGTAATTGGTGGTGCAATGACTGATCCTAAAGGCGATAGAAGCAAAGGACCAGCAGAACAAGATGATCCAGATTTGTTTACAAGAGTAGTAGATGCTGATGATAGAGGGGTCTATGTATCTGGTGCAAAGGCACACCAAACTGGTTGTATCAATTCACATTGGATAATTTTGATGCCAACTGTTAGACTGACAGAAAATGACAAAGACTGGGCAATCGTTGGTGCAATCCCTGCCGATGTTAAAGGACTAACTTACATCTATGGTCGACAGTCTTGTGATACTAGAAGTATGGAAGAAGGTGATATTGATGATGGTAATGCAAAATATGGCGGACAAGAAGCATTAATGATTTTAGATAGAGTGTTTATTCCATGGGACAAAGTCTTCATGAATGGAGAATATGAATTTGCATCTATGCTTATAGAACGTTTTACTTGTTATCATAGACGTAGCTATGTATGCAAAACTGGACTTGGTGATGTACTCATTGGTGCTGCAGCAACAATTGCTGATTATAATGGAGTGCCAAAGGTTTCACACATCAAAGACAAAATTATTGAAATGACTCATCTCAATGAAACAATCTTTGCTGCAGGAATTGCATCATCGCACCAAGGACATAAGATGAAATCAGGTGTATATCTTAATGATGATATGCTTGCACAAGTTTGCAAACACAACGTTACCCGATTCCCATATGAGATTGGTAGACTTGCACAAGACATTGCAGGCGGATTAGTAGTTACTCTTCCATCTGAGAAGGACTTTAGACATCCAGAAGCAGGTCCATTACTGAAAAAATATCTTGTAGGAAGAAAGGGTGTTGATGTTGAGAACAGAATGAGAATTCTTAGACTAATTGAAAACATGACCCTTGGTAGAAATGCAGTTGGATATCTTACAGAATCCATGCATGGTGCAGGTTCACCACAAGCACAAAGAATCCAGATTCAAAGACAGATGCAAGTAGGTTACAAAAAGAATCTTGCAAAGAATCTAGCTGGTATTACAAACGATATTGAGGAACCAGCAGAACCATCTGAATACTTTAAACGAGTATTTAAAACAAAAGATTCTGTACTTTAGAATTATTTTAAAAAATTCTTTGATATTGATTTCAATTCTTTTGGCTATTGGTTACACACTAATTCATAAGTGATTCTACTCTTAGAACTGATGATTTTACAGGATCCTTTTTTAGTAATTTTGACGTAATGATGTTACCAAGCAAGCAGGACGATCTATTGCTTTTATCCAAAGCATAATGTGAACTTGTTTGCCTGAATTATAGTGGATTTAATTTATTTTTTCTTATCTTTTTCGTGAGTTTTCTCATCTTTTTTAGTTTCTTCTACTGATTCGTCTTGCTCCTCTTCTAAAACATCTGACTCTTCTATGTGTTCAGAATACTCAGAATCTTTTTCAATTTTATTGATATCTGATAATTCTTCAATTGTATTTGGATTTTCTGAATCCAATGGATCTTCAAATGTTAATTCTTTCTCGTCTTTCTTCTTTATCATCTGTTTTATTATCATAACTCCAATTACAATTGCAATTATGACATAGTTTACGGGTGGCTTTAGTAACTGAGTAACATATCCTACTTGTGGAATTATATGTTCTACCTTCCCGATATATTCTTCTTCCGTAATTGGAAAGTCAGTTCCAGGAATTGAAGCTGGATTTGCATCACCTTGCGTTCTAATTGTTTTAGGATCATCATCAAGTATCGAGGCTACCCTGTGAACAATTACTCTGTTATGATCTGAAGGTCGATTAAACACAATAATGTCTCCTACCTCGATATTTTCAAAAGGTTCGTGTCCTTGAACTACCAATACGTCATATACTTGTAAAACTGGAATCATACTCCCACTAGCAACTACATAAAATGGATTTGCTGTTCCAAATACTGCCCATAGGCCAAACCAAATTATCAAAATTCCAACGCCAACAATAATGATGTCTTTGATAACTCCTTTTGAGACAGATCTTTTTGCCAATTATATTATCGCCTATAGTACCATGATTAAATTTGCTAGCTATTAGAGCTTGGTTCCGCATTCTTCACAGAATTTGGAGCCTTGTTTATTTACAAATCCACAACTAGTACATTTTCCAGGCTGAGTATCATCTTCTGGATTTCCTAGTAGAATTACATCTCCAATCTTTTTGATGCTACTCCATGGTATACTACCTTCAGTGCCATCATTTTTTGTTATTACTAGAACCATTGATTGGGTAGAATCAATACCTACTTGTTTTGCAATTCCAATCTTGTTGGCATTTTCATCATATACTGCCCTTCCTTCAATCGTACTTACTGCGGTTGCTGGACCTGGTTGAGTAACTGTTTCCTGTGGAATTTCTGCTGTAGATTCTGCAGTTTGTTGTGGTGGATTTTCCACTGTTTGTTCTAATGGTTTTGCATTTCCAACTTCTTCTGCTTCATCTTGTTTTTTAAAGTCTCTATATTCTGCAATTGAAGAATTACATGAATTACAGATGTACTGACCTCGTTCTGCAAGAATCAAATTTTCTGCGACTTCTTCATTAGGATTCTCAAATTCTATTTTTGGAGAACCTTCAAATTCTTTTTCACAAGTATTACAGAAATGTTTAGAAATTTTTTCAGCATCTAATCTGCCTATTGGTGCTAAAAATAGATCGGGCCCACCAAGATTTCCTTTCATCTGTTGTTCATCAGTAACACTGGCCATAACATAGCCTCCTGAACCTCTTAATTTTTTTAGTCTAAGTTCTGAACTCATATCTGAACTTTATCAAAACGTCATTTAAGTATATATCAAATTTAATTATCCCACAAAAAATATGGTGTTAATTCTGGTGAACGTTTTTAGGTACGGTCAATAAAATAATAGTACAATGGGAGTTACACAAGTTTCAGATGCAAAGTCTTGGGAAGTTGACGTGATAAACTCAGCTATTCCTGTATTTGTAGACTTTTGGGCCGAATGGTGTGGTCCATGTAGAATGGTAGGTCCAGTAGTAGAAGAGTTGGCAAATGATTATGATGGCAAAGTAAAATTTGTCAAGGTTAATGTTGATGAGGCCAATGAATTGGCATCAAAATACAACGTCTTTAGTATTCCAACATTAAT
>JAOTZM010000016.1 GCA_029861345.1 Candidatus Nitrosopumilus sp. | reverse complement strand
CCTGAATATCCTTATTGTGGACGTAATGATTGTTGAATATAATTAATTATTACTGACACATAGTCATTTTGTTCCATTACTCATTATGTACTAAAATCAGTTCATGCCACATCGACCGGACTAGGGCACTAACTTGTCTCAAAAAAAGTTCCAGTTATGCGTAGAATTTAGATAATCTAGCAAAGATAATTTTTGAAAATAAAAAGTAAAAAGAAAGAAATGATTATCTGAACTTCTTCATGTCAACCATCTGATTACGAAGATCCTTTAGCTGTTCTCTGAGTGAATCTGCTTGTGCATCATCATCGTTGGTAATTGCTGCTTGCAGTTGTTTTAGAACATCTACAAATTGTGCTTTCATGGCATCAGTCTCTGCATTACCTGTTCCTTTGACAAGTTTTTCCTCTATCTTTGCAATCTTGTCTTGGATTTTCTCTGGATCAGACAATGATGTCTTGTCATATTTCCTGTCATGAGAACTCTTGTCCTTCATGGAATGATCAAACTCTTTTGTTGTTTGAGCAGTGTTTAAAGAACCATCATCATTTTTGGCTGCATCCACTACAAAGATAGTTTTAGACATCTTCTGTGAATCTGCATCCATGTTTATAGCAGTCAATATCCATGCAACTGATTTGACGTTATCCTCATTGACAACCATTCCGACGCTGCCCTTCATGACATCTAGTCCTGTGTTTTCTGCAGCAGCCGCTGCCTCACTTAGCTTGACGTTAATTTGAGTTTTGATTGCATCATGAGCTGCCTTCATGCCTGTTTCTTCAGACATGTCAGGTACTGTTATGTTGCCTGTAAATCCTTCAACTTTGATTACCACATGATGTTTCTTGTATTTGTGATTCATCTTGTCTCC
Source organism: Candidatus Nitrosopumilus sp. (assembly GCA_029861345.1). Classification (GTDB taxonomy): domain Archaea; phylum Thermoproteota; class Nitrososphaeria; order Nitrososphaerales; family Nitrosopumilaceae; genus Nitrosopumilus. The sequence goes on along the minus strand of JAOTZM010000016.1, from coordinate 22,010 downwards.
AAGATGCTTTTTGTACTCGTCTTTGTGTTCTTCAATGAATGCTTGTCTACCTGCTTCATCAAGTGAGCAGTACTCATTCATCTTTGCTACCATTTCTTCGGTTTTGTTGTGTTTCTCAATCAGTGCAGATTGCTCAGAAGCAGACATTTGACAATAGCTGTTTAGCTTTTCTGTCATGTCTTGTTTCATGTTTGCATGATCATAGGCACCGTCATGTTCCCAGCGTTTTTCTTCACCAGGTTCTGCTATTACATAAGGTGTTGCTGCTACAAACATCAGTGCAAATACTGCTGCAAATACCGGAAACACATACTTTTTCTTGGTATTCATTGAGCTTTGCATGGACTCGGTGATTTAAAATGTTATTATCAAATCATGCGTGTAAGGTTACCTGATATTCAAACTCGCATATTGGACAATTTTGTGACATTTTCCTTTTTTAAAAAATAATTATTCCTGATAGTTTTACATGATTAGTTAAAGACAATCAAGATTAATGGTATCAAACTAATTTAACAAAACTCGCCCCCAGTACTGAATTCTCTTAGACCCGTATCTTTGCAAAAAAATTCATGAGTAATTTAACATCGGCATTAGAGGGACTAGATACGTAGTTTGGTGCTTATTTTGGACCCAAAATCAGTTATTTTACTAAAATTTGGATTTCAATACCATATTTCTTCTCATATTTTCTAACTTCGCCCATCATGATAGGTATCCCATCCAGTGATCTCCTTCTGTACTTATGTTGTTTAGAAATTCTCTTAATTCCATTTTTTAGATGATGTTCATGATGAAAATAAGATTATTGGGAGAGTATCGAACTAATTATGAAACACACTTTGTCGGTGTATGACCTTTCTTTGTTTGAGATTTATTGAACATTCCAAAGGGCAAATCGAATGGGGTTGTACTACCAACATGGGGATATAGTTTAGGCTATGAAATTAGTACCCACGTGGAAGTTGATTGAAATATAAAAAAAATAATGCATTACAGTTGTAAGATGACAAATAGTTTGAATCTGGATATTGCAATTGCTGTGATAATGCCAAATAATAACACAAGCACTGAAACCATTCCAAACTCTGGAACTACAAATGTGCCAATGATTTCTATCTCATCAGTATTGTCTGGAAACCATACTGATATTGTCCTGTCTACAGGTGTTGCAATCTCGTCAAAATCTACCTCTTCCTCATCTACTAGAACATAAAAAGAGTCATCCATACCACTTATCTTTGCATCAATTATATCACGAGGAAAGATAATTGACAGCATTCCCTGTTCAGTTGCATTCATTTTGATGACTAGTGAATCAAACTCTGTATCGGGATAAATGTCACTTATACTGCCTCCTGTAATGTTATAGTTTAGCATTATTTTTCTATCATCAACATTCATCACAAATTCGGTTGGTGTGATTCCAGTCTTGTTTTCAATATCTGAAATTCCAGGAGTTTCTGCGTTCTCTGTTGTAGTTATACTGTCATTTACCGTTATGATGCCATTCATCCACGGATAAATGGTGCAAAAATATTCAAAAGTGCCTGTCACCTTGAACACATGAGAAAATGTTTCTCCTGGTTTTATCTGCCTAGAATCAAATATGTCATCAGGTCCATCTTGGGCAGAACCGCTAGTTATTGTATGTGCAACAGAATCTCCATTTATCCATATCACGCTGGATTCTTTGTTGATCTCTGTATGATATGGAATAAAACATTCGTTTGTTTCTTGACATCCTGGATTGTAAGAACCTGTCTGTATTCGTATTGTTTCAGCATAAACAGGAAGAACTAATGTGGTAATTGTAACCATTATTGTCATTATTCCAAAAAGTATTGTCTTTGCCATTAAATTCACTTAGACTTGCAGTAGAAAACAAAAAAGGTTTCTAAACGTTCATTGTTTTTAGGTATCATTTTCTTGCGTTTTATAGAAAATAATTCATCTCTTTTTGTGAAACTAAATCTATTTGGAAAAAAAGGTCTCAAGACTCTCTGTCAAAGTCTGCGGGTGTTTGCAACTGAAATAATCAATCTACTTAAAAAGAACTCTAGAAAAGTGGACCCGACCGGAGTAGGGTACTAACTTGTCTCGAAAAAAGTTCCAGTTATGCTTAGAATTTTGGTAATTTAGTACTGTTTTTTAGAAAATAAAATGTTGAAACATTCAGATAAAATCTAAAAAAACAAAGTTATACCTCTCCTATCACCATGTAGGATATCTCTTCTATTTTACCAAGATTAGCAGACCATGTGATTTTCAATCGCTGCTTGTTAATAGAATCCTCAATTTTGAATTTTACTCTTTACAAGTAAAATAAATCTAGTTTTCATTTTCTAATTATCCCTTTACTATAGCATACTTGTGCGGTTTTTAATTTAATTCTGCTTGGCCAAAATATGCACCAAATGGCTGACAGTAAATTATGACTGTATCATAAACATCAGTATCAATACCTTCTAAAGAATAATTCTGATTACCTTTACTTCCTTTCAATTTATCTAAATGTATTCCATCATGAACATCACCATTTGGAGTTAGATAGACTCTAAGATCAGGCCCATTAGTTACATCAAACTCTTCAAATCTAAGAAATGATTCTCCATTTACCTCAAGAATTTTTGCAATGCCTTCTGCTTGATGACCAGCTAATCCCTCAAAAGTTCCAGTTTTAATTATCTTAAGTTCGTTGCTAGATTCTTCTTTTATCATTTCATCCATATCTTCTGAAACTGTTAGAGTGATTTTTGCTGATTCTTCCATGATCATGTCTTTGACTTTCTCAGGCATTTTTTCAATTATTGTTTGACGTTGATTATCATCCATATTTGAGAAAGTCTCCAGGGTTAATCCTGATTCAATATTATCTAATGCCGTTGGTAGTGATTCATTGATTTCAGTCTCATAAAACAAAGGGCTTGCTAGACCTCCCCCAATTACAATAATTCCAACAATTATTCCAATTAGAATACCCTTATTCATTACAAAAAGAAATTACAAATTCTACTTAAAGATGATCTGTGTTTTTAATTCAATTCCTTATAGGTTTAAACCATTTTTAGTTCTAGTCCATAATAGGAAATCGCATTTTTAGTTTAATTCTTCGATTTGAGTTGATAGTGTTTGATAATATATTCAGTTCCATAATCAGATCCTGTAAAATTAGTTGGTTTTTTACTCAGAATAAATTTCCGGACCCGACCGGATTCGAACCGGCGACCTAACGCTCCGCAAGCGTTCGCACTATCCAAGCTATGCAACGAGTCCGAAAAGTTTTGGAAATTTACGCTTAATTTGGATTGCTATTATTCAGATTGTTTGCGCAAAGATGTAAGGAGTTTCATCAGGTTCATGAAATGTCCAAACAGTAGGTAACAAAAGAGTTTGAATTGATTGGAGATTGTTTTTCTCAATTAATGTACCCCATCCAGCCTCATTTTTTGAATCGGGTTGATATTTTTGAGAATAAGTGCCAGCAAATACCCAACCAATATTTTTCTTAAGTTTAGAGATTGAATCAATTTTTTCTAAGATATTTGATGCCAATGCAATTCCTCCCATTTGCGCAAGCCCGCCAATGAAAAATACAGGATGTGAGAGGTTTAATGAAGAATAATCAAAAACTATGGCATCAGAACAATATGGATGAAAGTCCAGAGTAGGGGTCAAAAGTTTTTGCAAATCAACTAACATGTCATCAATTTCTATGCTGTAAGATTCTAAATCTAATACTTTTGCACAAAATGCTATTCGTCCATCTCCGGATCCTATATCAATTATTTCTTGATATCCAAGTTCTTTTGCAAACAAGGCACTTACATATGCAGACATTATCCACGTTGGAGAAAATGGGGCATGACTCGAACCATACTTAATACTGTTTAACCAATATTTGTTAATGTCACCTTCATAAACATTACAAGGAGTGTCACCAATAGTTTTCTCATATGATCTATAGTAGATAGGATTCTTTGCTGCAAACTGGTGTAGTAACTTTAAATCTTGTTGTTCAATTGGAAATAATTCAGAATTAGAAATAGGAATTACTTCTTGAATTTGACTTGTCCCGTCATGGATTTTTGCGAATTCTCTTTTTAGATTCACCAAGTTTTTAGCAAGGTCTTCAATCATAAGACAGTCCCTTGTCATATTGTTTAACAAATTCTTGGGTACTCATTATTTGACGTAATTTCTCATACAGTTTTGCTTCAGACTCAATTTCATCTTTTGATTTTTTCACAGTATTTCTAGACCCTAAACTTTTCGTAATTTCTGTAATTGAGCTTGTAAGTTGTGCCATAATAGATGGATGTAAATTTGAATCAAATTTTTCTAAAATAAATTTCAGAGTTTCCTCAATTTTTTTAATCATAGAATGATGTTCATGGGACTCTTCAATTAGATGTTTCATCAAAGTCGAAAGAGAAACAACATTTGTTATATGATAATAAATCTGAACAATCTCAGAAATTGACAATTCAGATTTTGCTAAGCCGGTATTAATTGCAGATTCTAATTTTTCTGCCTCTGTTTTGAAAATTTGAAAAGTTTCTTCATTGGAGCTCATGTGTCAAAACATTAACAAATTTTTAAAAATGTTGGTTTTTGAAAAATTATTCTTCTTTTTCAGCCTTGTTGACAAAAACATAGTTCATAATCAAACCAGCGATGATTCCACCTAAGATTGGGGCTGCCCAATACAACCAGTGGAATTCCCAGAATCCAGAGATCAATGCGGGACCAAAGGTTCTTGCAGGATTGACCGATGCACCTGTTAGAGGTACAGCAATTAGATGGATAAGGAAAACCATTCCACCAATAGACAGTCCATGTAATCCAGGAGAGGCTTTCTTGTGAACTGCAGTCATAAAGATCACAGTTACTAGGAAGAATGTCAAAATTGCTTCAACTGCAAATCCTGAACCAATACTGTTGTTGATTAGATCACTTGGACCACCTTGAGTTGCAAAGTTTACTTTTGCTCCAAGTTCAGGCAAAATGGCTTTAAGAGTAGCAGCTGCTGCTACTGCGCCAATCAATTGTGAAATAATGTAAGCAATGCCATCTGTAATTCCAATCTTTCTTGTAATCATCATAGGAATAGTTACTGCGGGGTTAATGTGAGCACCAGATACATGGCCAAATGTATATACCATCAAAGCTATAGCACCACCGTGACCAAGAGATATGAAGAGTACTGATTGAGTTGTTAATTCTTCCCCAAAGGAGGCAATTGCCAAAATAACGGAAAGAGGCCCAAAGAATACTAATCCATAAGTTGCTATTGCTTCAGCAAGATATGCTCTTGGATTAACCATAAGCTAATGCCTCGATAGTTTCCATATAAAAGATTCGACTTGGTGCGGTTACCAGATTATGTCAAAAAGTAATTAATTATGGGTAAGTAATTTGGAGAACATATGATTTCAGAAGGAGATGCGGTTCCAAAATTTGAGGTTAATGATGCTAAGGGTAACAAAGTAAAATCTACGGATTTTAATGGTAAAAAACATGTCATCTATTTTTACCCAAAAGACTTCACTCCAGGATGTACTACAGAGGCCGATGAGTTCTCAAAAGACTATAAAAAATTTCAAAAAGAAGAAATTGAAATTATCGGAATTAGTCCAGATGACGTTAACTCTCACAAAAAATTCTGTGATAAAATGGGAATAAATTATCCACTTTTAGCAGATGTTGACAAGGAGGTCTCAAAGACATTTGGTGTTTGGGGTAAGAAAAAATTCATGGGTAGGGAATACATGGGTGTTGTGAGAAGCACATTTCTAGTAAATGAAAAAGGAAAGATTTTCAAAGTTTATCCAAAGGTAAAACCGGCTGGACATTCAAAACAAGTCTTAGAGGATTTCCTAAATTCAAATTAAAAATAAGTAAAAGAAAGGATGTATTGAATTAGAAACCTTTTGGAAGTGTACCTTTTGCTGGTTTTGGTGTTTCTGGTTTTGGTGGAGGTGCTTGTTGTGTTTGTGCAGCAACACCTTCAACAGTCATAAGATTACCACTAAAACCACCAAAGAATTTACCACCAGGATAGCTTGCAAATCTTGCTTTTGTTGCATAATATTGATTTGATGGTGCTGTGTATCCAGGTACTTTGGTTTTTTGTTCACTCCAGCTTGATGTTGGAACTTTTCCTACAGGAGCAGTTTTTCTAACAAAATATCTGTTTGGAGCTGGTGAATAACCAGTTACTGTTGCTCGATATTTGTGGAAGTCAGTCATTGGAGCAGTGTAGTATGCATCCTCTAATGCTGCTTCTACTGTTGCAGGAGGTTGCGATGTTGTCTCAGAGGGTTTTGGTGCTTCCTTTGGTTTTGGTGCTTCCTTTGGTTTTGGTGCTTCCTTTGGTTTTGGTGCTTCTGCTGGTTTGTCTCCAAATCCTTTTGGTAGAGTAGCTTTGGGTTTGGCTGTTTCAGCTGGTTTTACCTCGGCTGGTTTGTCTCCAAATCCTTTTGGTAGAGTAGCTTTGGGTTTGGCTGTTTCAGCTGGTTTTACCTCGGCTGGTTTGTCTCCAAATCCTTTTGGTAGAGTAGCTTTGGGTTTGGCTGTTTCAGCTGGTTTTACCTCGGCTGGTTTTGTTTCAGCTGGTTTTACCTCGGCTGGTTTTACCTCGGCTGGTTTTACCTCGGCTGGTTTTGTTTCAGCTGGTTTTGTTTCAGCTGGTTTTGTGTCTAGCTGAGTAGAAAGTTGATTTAGTTTTGCTTCTAATTCGGCAATCTTGCCTTCAAGATCTTTTTTGGTTTGCTTTTTAGCAGCTGCCATTAATCTGGAGGACAATCCGGGGTTTATTTACATTTGGGTCGATTACTAATAGCCAAACTTGATCAAGTTTTATATGCACAAATGACATAACAGTCGTAATGGATGACTTTGAAAAAGAATATCCTGAATTTGACTGGAAGAACACACCAGCATACAAACATCCAGGAGGCAAAGATTGTCCATGTCCAAAGCACGAATATATCAGGGAGCAGATCAATTTTACAAAACAGGTAAATGAAAAAGGAAAAGAGCCTTCCAAGGTTACACTCAAGTTTTGTCCTGACCATTACAGAGTATACATGGAAGAGGTGATCCCGGCAATGCCACTAAAATATAAAATCCTAACAAAGATTGCTCTAAAAATTGGAGCAATCCAAGTTGAGCAATTAAAGTATATGGAATCAGAGTTGTGCTTTTACTGCAAGTTTGGATCTGGGGGGCATGATAAAAAGAATGAACTTCCACCAATGTAGATTACTCAGAACTAAGTAAGATTTTTGGTTTATTAGGAGTATCATGATGGCAACTTTTTCCACATAAAGGACATTGTTTTCTATCAAGAAAAATACACTGACAGATATGAGAATCAAGATAGGATTTAGCAGATTTGTTTGGTTCGCCTGTTCCATTACAAAAGGGACATTGAGAACCAAGTAACTCAATGGTACCATTTCCTTTGCAAACTACACATTTGTCATCTGCCAATACTAATTTTCCTATGAGCGAGAATTAAAATACATATGTTAAGAAAATTGTAAGAAAATCTATTTTTACGCAAATCTAGTTAAGCTTATACTTGAACTAACTTCAGAACCATTGTGACAATAGAGAGCATTCATGATTTTATTACGGAACTTGAAAAACATGGAGAATTAAAGAGAGTCAAAACAGAAGTAGATTCTAATTTAGAAATTGCAGAAATTATGAGAAGGGAAATGTATTCTAACGGTCCTGCAATTCTTTTTGAAAATGTAAAAGGATATGAGATGCCAGTTTTAGGAAATGCGTTTGGATCCATGAAAAGATTGGAGATAGGACTTGACATGACAGATTTTACTGAAATTGGTCAACGCATTGTAGATATGACCAAGATGGATATTCCATCAGGTTTTCTAAACAAAATAAAAAAACTTCCTGAACTCTCAAAGATGACTGCATCGTTTCCAAAAGCAGAAACACACGGACCAGTAACCGAAATAACCTCAAGTGACGCATCTTTTGAGGATTTACCAATTCTAAAATCTTGGCCAAATGATGCTGGTCGATTCATTACTCTAGGATTAGTTGCAACAAAACATCCAGAAACAGGAGTTAGAAATCTAGGAGTGTACAGAATGCAAATAATTGACAAAACTCATGCGTTGATGCATTGGCAAAAACACAAAAGAGGAGCTCATCATGGAGATATTTCAAAAGACAAAGGTGAGAAAATACCAACTGCAATAATTATCGGAGGAGAGCCTGCAACAGTATTTTCTTCAATAGCACCAGTGCCAGAAGGATTAGACAAATACTTGTTTGCAGGAATTACAAGAAAAGAGGGAATTAAAACCGTAAAATGTAAAACAATAGATTTGGATGTTCCTGCAAATGCTGAAATTGTTTTAGAAGGATATGTTGATCCAGTAGATATTAGAGATGAAGGGCCATTTGGAGATCATACAGGCTACTACACACCAATTGAACCATACCCAACTTTTACATTAACAGGAATCATGAGAAGAAAAGATCCAATTTACGTTACAACAGTTGTTGGAAAACCAATTCTGGAGGATGCATACATTGGAAAAGTTATCGAACGATCATTTTTGCCATTGATCCGAATGTTCCATCCAGAAGTAATAGATTTTAGCATGCCGGCAGCAGGGTGGTTTCAAGGTTTTGCAATCATTTCAATCAAAAAAAGATACCCAGGTCAAGCAAAGAAAGTGATGATGGGGTTATGGGGAATGGGACAGTTGTCACTAACTAAGATGTTTGTAGTAGTGGATGAGGACATCAACGTCCACGACATGAATGATGTGATTTGGGCAATTACTACAAGAGCAGATGCAGCAAGAGATACAATAATTATCAACAATACACCAACTGACACTCTAGATCCTGCATCACCACTTGTCAATCTGGGATCCAAGATGGGAATGGATGCAACTCAAAAGACAAGTGAAGAGGGATATCAAAGAGAAATTCAGCAACAAGTAAATGTTGATGAGAAAACAAAAATTCTGGTAGATTCTAAATGGTCTGACTATGGACTATGACAAGGTAATAGGATTGTAGAAATTATCCCTCTCTTCTACCTCATAGCCAATTTGATGAATGGCATCAATGATTTTTTTATCAGTTAATTCGGTGGAACGAGCACCTGTGCATGAAACTACTTCTTCTCCAATGAGGGTGCCACCAAAGTCATCAGCACCGTATTGCAAAGCAAGTTGGGCCATTCCTATTCCATTTGTTAACCAAGAAGATTGAATGTGAGTGATTAATCCATCAAATACTAGTCTAGAAATTGCAATCATTTTCAAAAGTTGAATTCCACCAGTTCCATATTCTACCAAACCTTCTTCGTGCATCAAAGTATTATTTGGTTCAAAATTCCACGGGATAAAGGCCATGAATCCTTTAGTTTTTTCTTGAAGTTTTACAATTTTGGAAAAGTGCTCTACAATATCATTTTTGTTTTCTACATGACCATACATCATAGTAGCAGAAGCAGGAATTCCAAGTGAATGAGCTTCCTCCATTATTCTAATCCAATCATCACTAGAAATTTTCTTTGGACTGATGACATCTTTAACTGAATCAACTAATATTTCAGCTCCAGCCCCGGGAATTGATTGTAATCCAGCGTTCTTTAATCGGGACAGCACTTCTTTGGTCGATGATTTCTCAACTCGTGCAATCATATCAATTTCAGATGTAGACAATCCATGAACACCCACTTTAGGAAATTTCTCGCGAATCATTCTAAACGCATCTTCATAGTATTCTATCTTCAAATTAGGATTGTGTCCACCTTGAATCAAAACTTGACGGATCTTAAACATCTCTGAAGCAGTCTTTACTCTAGATTCAATTTGATCAAGGGTTAATGTGTAAGAGTCTTCAGCACCAGGAGAACGATAAAATGCACAAAACTTACAATCAGTAATACAAACATTAGTATAATTCAAAATGATATTATTTACAAAAGATGCTTTTTTGCCAAATTGTTTTCTTGTTAGATGTCCAGAAACAAGTCCCATTAGGTGAACATCGTCAGATTCTAAGAGTCTCACACAATCTTCAGGTGTAGGCCTTTGACCTCTAAGCGAATTTTCTAAAATGTCTTTGATATCGCTTTTTTGTAGCTGTTCAGTAGTTTGACTCAATTGTTTTTCATCCTATAGAATTTCTATTTAATCCTTCACAGAAAAAATGAACGAAAAAAGAATTATACCAAATGAGTGATTATGCTCTATTCTCAATGGAACTGAGTTCAAGGATTCACGTTATTTTTAAGTAGGGTACAAAAATGAGATCAACGCATGGTATCAGGTAATCAAATTAGACTTAATCGAATTCTCAGAAAAGGCAAAATGCTTTGTATCCCAATGGATCATGGAATTTCAAATGGACCTATCGAGGGTCTTGAAGACCCTGCTTCTACAATCTACAAATGTGAGGGACATGGCCTCACAAGTATAATTATCAATAAAGGAATTCTCAAAACATTACCTAAACCAACTAAAGTTGGTGTTTTAGTTCATTTTTCAAGTAGTACTTCATTATCATTATCACCTAATCGCAAAATGCTAACTGGTACAGTAAAAGAGGCAATAGCAATGGGGGCAGATGGAGTTTCAGTACACATCAACATTGGAGGAAAAGAAGAACCAGAGATGTTAGAACAACTTGGAATGACTGCTGATCAATGCCACAAGTGGGGAATGCCACTTTTGGCAATGATGTATCCAAGAGGTGAAAATATCAAGAATCCACATGATCCTGAAATTGTAGCACATGTTGCAAGAATTGGAGCAGAGTGTGGTGCAGATATTGTAAAAACATTATACACGGGGGATATAGATTCATTTGCAAAAATTGTAAAGAGTACACCAGTTCCAATTGTTATTGCAGGTGGACCTAAAGCAAAAACAGATTTAGATATTCTTCAAATGACCGAAGATGCCATGACAGCAGGAGCTAAAGGAGTCACATATGGTAGAAACATCTTTGCACATAAAGCACCCGAAAAAATGATAGAAGCATTAGCTGAAATTATTTTTAGAAAAGAAACAGCAAAGGAAGCTATGAAGAAAATTGAGTAAAATCAGAGAATTAATAATCTCGCCTAAAGCATCGCAGACACAACTATCAAAGTTTCTTCTTCAGTTAGAAGATGAAGGAATTAAGATGATATACCTTGATCCAAAAAAAATAGCCAAGAAAAAAACAAAGCTACAAACAATTTTTCCTTCAAGTATTGCAAACTATGTAGTCCTTGATAAAGAAGGCACAAAAAAAACAAAGGGCAAAAAAGTTGGAAGAAAATTCCAAGTATTATCAAATTCAGATATTGAAAATATCCTCTCAGTAGCAAAGAAAGGACTTGACTTTGTCATAGTAGAAGTAAAAGATTGGAAGATTATCCCTCTAGAAAACATCATTGCAAAACTCCACAAAATTCATACCAGAATTTTTGCGATGGCTCGTACACCCGAAGAAGTAAGAAAAATGTTTTCAATTTTAGAGATAGGAGTAGATGGCGTAATTTTCAGCACGTCATCGATTAACGAAGTAAGAGAGGCAATGGTATACCTAGGAACCAGAAGTTTTGACATGAAACCTGCAAAGATTATTGAAATAAAAGAAGTAGGAGATGGGGAACGAGTTTGTGTAGATACGGCATCAATGCTTCACAAAGGAGAAGGGATGTTGATTGGAAGTAGATCAAACTTTTTGTTTCTAGTGCACAATGAATCAGTGGGATCATCATTTACATCACCTAGACCATTTAGAGTAAATGCAGGTGCTGTTCATTGTTATACTCTATCACCAGATGGTACAACCAATTATCTCTCAGAAGTTGAAACAGGTTCTGAAGTATTAATTCTTAATTCTAAAGGAAATGCAAGAAGAGCTACTGTTGGAAGATCAAAGATAGAACGAAGACCAATGTTAATGATCAAAGCATCTGTAGGAGAAGAGATAGGAGGAATTATAGCACAGGATGCAGAAACAATTCGTTTTGTAAAACCAAACGGACAACTAGTATCAGTTACACATCTAAAGAAAGGAGACATAGTTATGGTACATGCAAAACCTGCAACGGGAAGACATTTTGGAATGGAAGTTTCAGATGAATATATTTTAGAAAAATAAAATGAAATACAAAACTTGCATATCAATTGCAGAAACAACACCATACAAAATAAAGCAAACACTAAAAATTGCACTAAAGAAATCAGATTATGTTGAAGTTAGATTTGATTTTTTAAAGAGGGCACAAATCCCAGAGGTATTAGAGATAATCAAAAAAGATCTAAAAAGTATCGTATGTACACTAAGACCAAAAACGGAAGGTGGAAAATTTAGAGGAAACGAAAAAGAGCGAATTGCTATTCTAAAATTAATTGCAGAATACAATCCATTTTTATTAGATGTTGAATTTAACACATTAAAGAGAAACTCATCATTAGTAAGATACCTAAGTTCAACTAAAACAAAATTACTTGTATCATGGCATGACTTTAAGAAAACACCAAGTTCAACAGAACTAAAAAAGAAAATGAATCAAATGAGTAGATTTTCGCCCAATGTAAAAATTGTAAGCACTGCAAAATCAACTGATGATTCTACTAGAATGCTGGAATTATACAGTAAAAAAGGAAGTAATAATCTAATATCATTTGCAATGGGAGATTTTGGTAGAATATCAAGAATTTTGTGCCTGTATTTGGGTAGTCCCTACACCTATGTCTCATTAGGAAAGGCCATTGCACCTGGCCAGTTCAGTGTTGATGAGGTAAAGAAAATTACAAATCTGAAAAAATAAACAGATTAGCAATTGAGAGTTTAAATCAATCATATAACTCAGGAAAAGAAGATGGTGAAAACATTTGCAGTCATCGGAGATCCAATTGATCATTCGCTATCTCCAAATATTCATAGTGCAGCATTCAGAGAATTAAATTTAGATTGTTCATACATTGCTTATAGAATTCCCAAAGGAGAATTGGAAGAAGGAATTGAAGGATTAAAAAAAATCAAGGTGGATGGATTCAACATTACAATCCCTCATAAAATAGAGATGATGAAATATTTAGATAAAATTGATGAATCATGTAGTTTGATTGGTGCGGTAAACACCGTTTCAAACAAAGAAGGTATTCTTAAAGGATACAATACAGACATGGATGGTTTTCTAGAACCATTTAAGAAAAGGAAATTAAATCTCACAGATACCAAAGTGCTCCTTCTAGGTGCAGGAGGTGCTGCAAGAGCCATAGTTGCAGGATTTGCAAAGGAAAAAGCAAAGAGTATAATGATTGCAAACAGAACACTAGAAAATGCAAATAATCTTTCAGAGTTTGCAAAAAAAATTGGATTAAGTTCAAATGCAATCAAGATTGAGGATATCAATGATTCTATAAAAGATTATGACATTGTTGTTAATGCTACATCAATAGGCCTAAAGAATGAACCAAGTCCAATTTCCTTAGAAGGAATCAATGAAAAAACTATTGTTTATGATATTGTTTACATGCCAATGAATACAGATTTTATCAAAAAAGCAAAAGAGAAAGGCTCAACTGTTATTTTTGGTTATGAGATGCTTCTAGGACAAGCAGCAAGAGCATTTGAGATTTGGCATGGCATGGAAGCACCTTATAATGCCATGAAAAAAGCATTGTTAGGAGGGTTTTGATGGCAAAAGCAAAGTCTACTGTACATGGAGCAATTTCCCTTGTAAATGCAATTGCGACACAAAAAGGTGCCACTTTAGGAATTTCATTAAAAGTAGAAGCTACAGTAGAAACAAGTACTGGGAGAGGGATTATACTGCAATCTAAAAATAAAAGTCTCAGTTCACGCTTAATCAACAAAACAGTTGAAAAAATTATTTCAAAGAATGATTTGGAACAAAATAAAATTACAATAACTCTTGAGTCGGAAATTCCAACAGGGTATGGATTAAAAAGTTCTAGTGCCATCTCATCAGCAGTAGCATTAGCATGTGCAAAGATTTTCAAACCAAAGTTTACTGATCAACAAATTTTACTTGCAGGAGTTGATGCATCAATTGAATCAAAGGTAAGTATTACAGGAGCTTATGACGATGCATGTTCATGTTACTATGGAGGATTCAACGTTACTGATAATGCAAAGAAAAAAAGAATTTATTTTGAAAAGGGTCCAACAAATTTAGTTGTTGTGATCTTTATCCCAAAAAATAGAAAAAGAGGAAATCTAAAAAATCTCAAAGTTCTTTCATCAGTCTTTAAAAATGCATGGGAGTTGGCAAAAAAAACAAAGTATTGGGAAGCAATGATCATTAATGGATTAGCAACCACATCCATTTCAAATTCGGATCCTAGAATCATTACCAATTTAATTAAAAAAGGAGCACTAGGAGCATCAGTTTCAGGAAATGGCCCTGCTATTGCAGCAATAACAAAAAAAGAAAATGAAATGAACATAAAAAAAATATTTTCGACACTAGATGGAAATGTGATTATTTCAAAAGTCAGTAACAAAAAGGCTGAAGTTCATGAGATGTAAAGTTGAAAAATCAAAGATTTCAGGTCAAGTAATTTGCCCTCGGAATAAGAGTTACACTCATAGAGCAATTTTTCTTGCCTCTCTTGCTGGAAATAATAGTAGAGTGAATAATGTATTACTATCAGCAGACACCATTGCAACCATTAATGCTTGTAATAAATTTGGAGCAGAGATAGAAATTGAAAATTTATCAATTATTGTCAAAAATCCAATAAAATTAGGCACAAATGTACCTCAAATCAACACGGAGAACTCAGGAACAACAATTAGAATTGCTGCAGGCATTGCTAGCCTATTTTCACAAGAAATTATCCTGACAGGTGATTCTAGTTTAAAGAAAAGACCCATGCAACCGCTATTAGATGCATTATCAAGCATAGGAGCACAGTGTAGTTCAACAAATGGAACTCCACCAATCAAAATTAAAGGAAAAATTTTAGGAGGCGATGTAACTATTCCGGGAAATTTTTCAAGTCAATTCATATCGGCATTATTAATTAGTGCACCACTAACAGAAAAGGGAGTTAATCTAACCATAGAAGGAAATTTAGTTTCAAAACCATATCTTGATGCAACAATTGCGACAATGAGAAAGTTTGGAGTATCAGTCCAAACATTAATTCCATACAAAAGATACAACATAACGCCACAAATCTACAAAAATACCACATTCAATGTTCCAATTGATTTTTCAAGTCTTGCTCTACTTCTTTCAGCTGCAGTACTGAATGGAGAAAAAATTTCAATCAAAGGAAACCTAGGAGATTTGCCACAGGGAGATGAAGTTTTTATTGATATTTTAGAACAGCTAGGAGTTATAGTTACTATTGATGATGATGAAATTAAAATCAAAACACCTGAAAAATTAGATGGAGGGAGATTTGATTTAAGTAATTCACCAGACCTTCTTCCACCACTTGCGATCTTGTCATTAAATTCAGTTAACCCAATTGAAATAGTTAATGTAAAACATGCAAGACTAAAAGAAACAGACAGAATTGCAATAATATCAAGAGAGCTTGAAAAACTTGGAATTAAGGTTCAAGAAAGAGAAGACGGTTTGATTTTAGAATCATCAGAAAATTTAACTGGTGCCGAATTAAATTCTGAAAGTGATCATAGATTATTTATGGCATTTTGCATAGCTGGAATGTATGTAGGAGATTGCATTGTAACTGATCCAGAATCGGTCAAAGTTTCATATCCAAATTTTGTTGAAGAAATGAATCGTCTTGGTGCAAACATTCGAATTCAATAAAAAATTTCAAAAAAATTAACTAAAAGAGGTGAAAGGCGCGACCATCTATAGAGTGAAAAGCATTCTCCTCACTCTCAACGCTTTTGCGTAGATAACATGTTTTTTTCGGAAGGCCGCGCAAATTATTCATTAAAATTTGTACGTTTTACCATATATTATGTGTGTTATTGTAATATTTAAGAATATATTGTAAATATTTCATATATTTTATTGTAAGATTATAATTTTTAATCATACGTATTTGATTATCAAAAATAAATCAATACAGTTATAGAATTTTTATAAAAATTGGAATGAGGAATTATAAGCATCATTTAACTTTGATATGTTGTTGCCGGGAAGTTCTATAGGTCAGCGTCTTGTTTTAACAAGTTTTGGTGAAAGTCATGGAAAATCTATTGGTGCTGTATTAGACGGTTGTCCTGCAGGATTAGAGATTGATGAAAAAGATATCCAAAAAATGCTGGACCTTAGAAAGCCAGGTCAAAATCTAATTTCAACTCAAAGAAAAGAAGGAGACGTAGTCGAAATTATTTCAGGGGTTTTTAGAGGACATACTACGGGTGCTCCAATCACAATGATAGTCTGGAATAGTGATCAAAAATCAAAAGATTATGAAAATTTGAAAACAAAACTAAGACCAGGACATTCAGATTATCCTGCTATGATAAAGTACAATTACCATAATGATCATAGGGGAGGAGGAAGATTTTCAGGAAGATTAACCGCTACCCATGTCATGGGAGGGGCTATTGCAAGAAAATTACTTAAAGTAACACTAGGAATTGAAACAAACTCGTATACATCACAAATTGGAAAAATAAAGATGAAAAGAGAATTTAATGAAAAAATGATTAAAACAATTTATAAAAATGAAGTAAGATGTCCAGAAGATAAAACCGCAAAGATGATGAGAGAAAATATTTTGGAGGCACGAAATAAAGGAGATTCGCTTGGGGGCATTATTGAATCAATTACAACAAACATTCCAGTGGGGTTGGGAGAACCAATTTTTAGTTCATTAGAATCAGATTTAAGCAAAGCAATTTTTTCAATTCCATCGGTAAAAGGAATGGAGTTTGGTTCTGGATTTAGGGGTTCCGAGCTTTACGGTTCTGAAAATAATGACTTGTATACTATTAAGAAAGGAAAGATAGTAACGAAGACTAACAATTCTGGAGGAATTCTTGGTGGCATTTCGAATGGAATGCCAATCACTATGAGAATTGCATTCAAACCAGCATCATCAATTGCACAAAAACAAAGTACAGTTGACATTAAGACCAAAAAAGAAGCAATTCTTCAAGTAAAAGGAAGACACGACCCATGTGTTGTGCCTAGAGCACCACCTGTAGTAGACTCACTTGTAGCACTGACCATAGCAGATCATGCGCTCCTTGCTGAGATAATCAAACCTGTTTTGTAAGAAAATGTCAGATATTAACGATCTACGAAATCAAATGGATGAAGTCACTCTAGAAATGATAAAATTATTAAAAACTAGAACAGACATTGCAAAAGAGATTGGAGAAATCAAGAAAAATATTGGCAAGGGAGTTACAGATGAATTGCGTGAAGATAATTTGCGCAGAAAAGTTATTTCATTATGCATCGATATAGGTCTTGATGAAACAATTGCAACAAAATTTTTTAATTTTCTATTAAATGAATCTGTAAAAGTCCAATCAACCAATAAACAGACACATCTATCTATTTTCTTAAAAGCAAAATCACTTGAACAAAAAGGAAAAAAGATTATCCATATGGAAGTGGGAGAACCAGATTTTTTACCACCGTCTATTGTAAAAAATGCTTTAGAAGAAGTATTTGACAAAGGATTTCTAAAATATGGTCAAGCAAGAGGAATGCCAATTTTCAGAGAAGCACTTGCAAGATATGTCTCTAAGAAATTCAATTCAGATGTTACACAAGATAATATCATAGTTAGTCCAGGTGCAAGGTTTTCAATTTTTACTGCAATTACAACACTGCTTAATCCAGGAGACGAAATGATTATAATAGAACCTGCATGGCCAGCATACAAAGATTGTGCACTACATTCTGGAATTAAAGTTAGAACCATCAATACAACTTTAGAAGAAAAGTGGGAACCATCTTTGGAGAAGATTGAAAATGCGATTAATTCAAATACAAAAATGATAGTACTCAACTATCCAAACAATCCCACAGGAAAGATTCTTCCTGAAAAGTTGCAAGATGATATTATTAACCTAGCTAGAAAAAATGACCTCTATGTACTAAGCGATGAGATCTATTCTCATTATGCAAAAAATAATTGGAAAAGCATACTAAGTTATAATTATAAAAAAAGCATCATTACACAATCGTTTTCAAAATCCCATGCAATGACAGGATTCAGAATTGGATATGGTATAGCAGATACAAAAATTATTGAAAAAATGGCAAAGTTAGAAGCATTATGCCTTACAAATGTTTCAGAACCCATTCAATATATAGCCATGAAAGCACTTGAGGCAGATATATCCAACAATACTAATACAGTACAAGACAGGCTAGATGTGTTGACACAAAAAACAAAAGAGATGGGATTGGATTTTGTTATTCCAGATGGAGCCATGTACCTTTTTGCAAGAGTTAACCAAAAGGGATTTGATGGAGTTGAATTTGCTAACAGTGCACTGGAGAAGGGTTTAGCGATTGCACCAGGAGACGGATTTGGAAATTACAAAAATTTTATCAGGATTTCAGCATGTCAAGACAAGAAAACACTAATTGAGGGAATGAATATACTTAACGACATCATGAGTGAGAATCAATGAAGAAGATTACAATTATTGGTGCAGGAGGCCAAATGGGGCAATGGTTTACAAAATATTTTGCAAGTAAAGATTTTGAAGTAACAGGTTATGATTCAGAAAATAAAGTTCAAGGGAAAGACGTTATTGAATCAAATTCTTTAGTAGGTGGAATTTTGAAGGCAGATTATGTTGTTTTATGTACCCCTACAAGAAGAACGCCCGAAATCATCAGATTAATTGCAAAAGAAATGAAGAGGGGAACATATTTGATTGAAATTTCGTCTGAAAAATCGAAAGTAGTGTCATCGTTATCAAAGATGCCTGCTAAGATCAATCCGATTTGTATTCATCCAATGTTTGGTCCAGGAGTAAAAACGATCAAAGGTCAAAATATAATTTCAGTTCCAATAAAAGACGCTAAAAAAGAATTAACTGTTGCAAAATCATTATTTGAAGGAGCAAACTTTGTTACAATTGATGCTGTCGAACATGATAAGAAGATTGCAGTTATTTTAGGATTAACTCATCTAATGAATCTTGTTTTTGCAAACATTGTTTCAAAAGATGAAAAGATGGTTCTGACCGAAAAAATGTCAGGAACTACGTTTAGAGTGCAAAAGACATTGGCAGAAAGCATAATGACAGAATCTCCAGAACTAATTGAAACCATTATTGCAAACCCTGAGATTCGAAGGGTTGCCGAAGAATTTTGGAAAGACATTGGCAGACTACTAACTGCTGTTCAAGAATCAAAGACAGAAGAGGTAGTCAACTATATCAAAGATTGTCAGGAGAGACTTGCAAAGCATACTGACCTTGACGAATCACATAAAAAACTGACAAAAATGGTAAAAATTGTTGAAAAATAAAGGACATGCATTCAACAAAGATAGTTACATCTTTTATTAGAGACAATGACAAATTATTGATCCTAAAAAGAAGTGATAAAGTAAAATCGATGAAAGGATTATGGGCAGGGATTAGTGGAATAATAGAAGAAAATGAAGAGCCTCTAAAAAGAGCAAAAATTGAGATTTTTGAAGAAGTGGGAATTATAGAAGACAAAATCAAACTTGTTAAAGCCGCAGAAGAAATGAGAGTTAATTCGCCACAATATGAAAATCATGAATGGGAGATATTTCCATTTTTGTTTGAAACAAAAAATCCAACAATTAAACTAAACTGGGAAAATTCGGAGTTTAAGTGGATTAATGTAAAAGAATTGGGGGATTATGAAACAGTTCCCAGTCTTGGAAAAGTGTTATTCAATCTGTTGTAAATTTTTATTTTCTTTTTCATAGTTTTTTTGCTGTGGCAACATCATGTAAACACATGCACCACCACACATGGTACAGGGAACATTATTTCCAGGATGCTGACCAGTTCGACTATGAATTTTTGCTGCTTCCTCAGGATCAATAGATAATGCAATTTGTTTTTCCCAATCCAAAGTGCGACGGGCTTCAGTCATCTCCATGTCCCATTTAATTGCCTTGTCTCGAATTTTCACAAGATCACCTGCATGAGCTGCAATTCTGTATGCCATCAATCCTGCCTTCACTTCTTCAGTATTTGGTAAAGCTAGATGTTCAGAAGGAGTAAGATAACACAAAAGATCAACACCCTCACTTGCTGAAACTGCAGCTCCAATTGCACTTGCAATATGATCATGGCCAGAGGCAACATCAGTTACCAAGGGACCTAGAACATAATATGGAACATCGCCAATTAGGGATTTAGCTAGGCGAACATTTGCTGCAACCTCATTCAGTGGAACATGTCCTGGACCTTCAACCATGACCTGTATATCCTGCTCATGTGCACGTTTTGTTAATTGAGATATATTGATCATTTCTTGAACTTGTAACTCATCATGAGAATCTAAAATTGAGCCAGGTCTAAGTGCATCTCCTAGACTAAATGTTACATCGTATTTTTTGGCAATCTCCATCAGATAATCATAATGAGTCAAGTATGGATTTTCTTTGTCATGCTTTAACATCCATGCTGCAGTAATTGTTCCACCCTTACTTACAACACCACCATACCTCTGAACTTTCAGAATTCTTTTTGCAATTTCTTTAGTAATGCCACAATGAATTGTGGTATAATCAACTCCGTCCTTTGCATTATTCTCAAATGCATTAAGATAATCATCTTCAGTTAGATTCAAAGGATTTTTGTGAACTTCAACACCATAATTGTATGCTTCATAAATTGGAACAGTTCCAAAAGTAATAGGTGCAGCATCCAAAAGAGTCTGTCTTATTTTTTTAACATCTCCACCGTCACTAAGATCCATCATTGTATCTGCATGATACTTTACTGCAACTTTAGCTTTTTCAATTTCTTCTTCTAGGTTTACATTTAGAGTAGAAGTTCCTATATTGACATTTACTTTAGTTTTAAGACCTTTTCCAATTCCAACATTATGAATTTTTTGTGGTCTGACATTATTGCTTGGAATAATTATAGAACCATGTGCAATTTTTGGGATTAGCCAATCAAGCGATACATCTTCATCTTTTGCTACTTGTTTCATTTCATCAGTAGCAACACCACGTCGTGCAGCTGTCATCTGAGTTGGCATGTAGTAACCTAGGCTTTTACCTGATTTAAACAATCGTGAAAAATTTAAAAAATTATTGATCGCAAAACAATTTCTATAAATTATAACAAAAAAATTGATTGATCTTATAAGTTAGAATTATCATACAATAGTGTGAGAATTTTCAGAGAATGTAAGCACTGTGGAAGAGAGTTTTATAATATGAAAGATGAATTTTGTTCTTTTGACTGTATCACTCAAGCATCATAATAATTTAAATTAATTTAGATTCAATTCTTGTTCCAAAGGACGTTTTTCAGATTTGATTTTTGAGATTCTATCCAAAATGGGCAGGATTACACGCTTAGAATCATCAGGATTTACAAAATTTTCTTTAATTTCATGGATCCGTTGTGTTAATTCAATTTCAGCTAAAATCAATGAAATATAATTACGAAGTTTATTGTTTTCCAATTTTAGAGATTCCATTTTAGATACGTCTGTCATCTTGAAGGACTCCAACTTTCTTCAATGTCATCTTCAGAATTTTCAGAGATAAGATAATGTTTTCCACATTTGAAACATCTCCATAAGAATTTACCATCTCTTTTTATTTGATATTGCATTGGTAACAAACAAGTGTTGCATTTCAATTCTTCAGATGAGGAATGATTCACAATATGAATGCCAGTCATTATGATAAATCAAGTATCAGAAGTATAAAATAGATATCATAACAATGCAATCACAGAAGAAAAAAATTTAAGGGAAAAATAGATTAGTACTGAAACTAAGAAAATATTATGAATTTACTCTCAATTGGAGGTTCTGATCCTTCAGCAGGTGCGGGAATTCAAAGTGATGT
>JAOTZM010000070.1 GCA_029861345.1 Candidatus Nitrosopumilus sp. | reverse complement strand
TACTATCATTATAATAGTTGCAGCACTTGCGATATCTTTTTTTCTTTGGTCAATTGGAATCTATTTTTTCTTTTTACCAATTATTTTTTTGCCATTTCTAAAATTTGTAAAATTCAAATCACGTGGATTTAAAACAAAGATTTGTTCAGTATGTGAGTTGCCTTCTGATGGAAACTATTGTTCTAGATGTGGAACTAAACTCGTTTAGAAGAGATATTTTCAAAGATGATAGACCTAGAATATTAGTTTGTTTAAAGTAATTTCCTCAAAATTATTCACTAGTACATACTTTGTTTTTGTCCCTACAGATAATTGACAATTTTACAAGTATACTAATTAAAAAAACTAATCAAATTGATTTTGAATAATTGTTATGGGGAACTTATACTTCCCAAGTCATCTACTTTGGAAAAATTACCATCAAAAACTCCATATCCGATATGAATTTGATCTATGTGCTTTGATAACTCACCTTTTTTCAGAAAGAATGATGAACAATATGGACATCTAATTTTTTCAGGCATCTCCAGTTCAGGAATCTCAAATGCTTTGCTAGAAAGATTTCCAAAAATCTTTTGCTGTGTAATGATGCCTATTTTATTGGAACCCTCCTTTACAACTAGTCTTCTTACGTTGTTTTCGGTCATCATCTTTACTGCATCACCAACATTTGCAGTATTCTCAATTGTGATTACAGGTTTTGACATTATAGATTCCACAGTACCTGAAGCATCTATTTTCTTAGAAATTCCTTTCATCATGTCTTTCTGAGTGACTATACCTGAGATCTCCTCGTTTTCTAAAACAAGAATACTATCAACACCCAATTCGAGCATTTTCTGTCCTACTTCACCAATGGTTGTTGAAATGGGAACGATATTGAGGTTTTTATCAATATAACCGGTTATAGCTGATTCTAAACTCATGGTTAACATTCAACTTTTTTTAATTTTAATATGTGTTATGATTTTCATTTGCGATATTTGTTCTCTATTGATATGGAGAAAAATCTTTTTTAAGTTAAAAAAAATAGATCAAGAAATTTTGCAAATATTCATACAGAACCAAAATTATGGTCACTTGACAATTGTTACTGGAGCTTTTGCTTTATGTAAGATAAAGTTTGATGTACTTCCAAAAAACAATTCTTTTGGAAATCCCATTCCTCTAGCCCCCACTACAATTTGATCAATCTTGTTTATGGGATTATTTGCAAATGTAACTAAATCATAACCAGCAGTATGCCCTGCAAGTACAACACCATCAAATTCAATCTCACTTTTCTCAACTAATTTTTTTGCATCTTTAATTATTTTTGCTACGTTTTTTGGCCATTTTTTCTGAGGTATTTTCGGAGTGTGAACTGCAGTAAAAGCTCCAAATTTAGTAACGCTGTGTATGCCTAGTATCCTAGCATCCATTTGTTTAGCTAGATTAATCGCTGTTTGTAATCCTTTGATAGAATTCTTTGAACCATCCAAACAAACCATAATTTTCTTGTATATCATATAAAATGGGAGTTATGCAGTATATTTAATCTATGAACATTGCTATTGGTTTTGAAAATAGTTCAGGTCCAATACGATATCATTTATCACAAACAACAAATGAGGTTTATTAAAAATGAGTTTGAAAATAATCTTATGGAAAAAATCATTAAATTTTAAATTTTCTTTCTAAAAATATTTGGGAATTAATTTGTAATGACGATTATTACAATTGAAATTCAGATACGGAAAGGGTGTATGAAAATTAAATATGCATATTGTATTAAAATAACATGAACAAACAAATTGAAGTATTACAATCTGTTTACAAAATAGAAGAAGATTGTAAAAAAGATGCCCTGCTATCTATAATTTCAGACAAATATTGCAGAGCCATCATTAATGCAACTATAGACAAGCCAAAATCAGCTATAGAGATATCTGAAGAAAAAAAGATACCCATTAGCACCGTATACCGAAGATTACAAACCCTTCATGACAACCAACTACTTCAAACATCTGGAATGATAAGCAATGATGGAAAGAAATTATTTTTGTATAAAAGCAAGATAAAGGGAATAGAGAGTAATTTTGTCAATGGGCAAGTAGATGTAAAACTATTTTTCAATCAATAGGATTGGTTGGAAAATATTTTTTTAATTTTTCATTCAAATAGATAATCGTTCATAAAAAAAAACAAAATTAAGTGATCAGATTAGATAGTTATACTTTTTTTAAACATTATTCCACTTGAGAAATTATTTAATCAAATAATTCTTGTTTAGTCATAAAATAAAAAGAAAAAGGGGTTATTAACCACAATTACAGTGAGGGCCACACATACATGGACCATCTACTCCTGCACAAGTACAAATACCATCTTCATTACAGGTGCAATCTCCAGTACATTGGCAAGTTCCATCTTTCATTGTTCCACTACTATCCATTGTTGCTATGGAATAGCTTACTGTGAATGGATCTGGATTCATTACATGAACTGCAAGTGCATTTCCAGTAAACATCCAAGATCCAGCTTTGTTTTGTGGATCTACTACTGTTAGAGCAAACTTTGTCTCACCATCAGGTGTCCATGTGGGTTGTCCTCTGTCTTCTCCTTCAGCTAATGGTCCATGAAGTGCAACTAGCTGAATGTTTTGAGATGCAGAGTAGGTCAAAAGTCCTGAATATTCCATATCACGTGGAGGTAATAGTACTGCAAGTTGATGATTTTCATGTCCTAGTCCTGGGTCTTGGGATGATGTCATTGTACCAGTTACTGCTTTCATGCTATGACCTCCAGATGAACCGTGTGACATTTGGCCACAACTGCAGGTTCCATCAGAGCTATGCATATCAGTTCCACAAGTACAGTCAGAACCACACATACACATGCCATCTACATTGTTTAGACAAGTACAGTTTCCATCTACGTCACATGAACATCCAGATGAGCATTGACATGCTCCATCAGTTCCACAAGAACAGTTAGGACCACACATACAGGCACCTGGTTCTCCAGAACATGTACAAATACCATCTTCGTCACATGAGCAATCAGCTGCACAGTAACATGTTTCACTCATGCCGAAACCGTTAGAGATTTTTGCATAGTGGGCAGAATAGCTTACTGTGAATGGATCTGGATTCATTACATGAACTGCAAGTGCATTTCCAGTAAACATCCAAGATCCAGCTTTGTTTTGTGGATCTACTACTGTTAGAGCAAACTTTGTCTCACCATCAGGTGTCCATGTGGGTTGTCCTCTGTCTTCTCCTTCAGCTAATGGTCCATGAAGTGCAACTAGCTGAATGTTTTGAGATGCAGAATAAGTAACCATTCCCTTGTATAGATCATCAGAAGGTGGAAGTAGTACTGCAAGTTGATGATTTTCATGTCCTAGTCCTGGGTCTTGGGATGATGTCATTGTACCAGATTCAGTGACCATAGCATGTCCTGCAGATGTACTGTGTGACATTTGGCCACAACTGCAGGTTCCATCAGAGCTATGCATATCAGTTCCACAAGTACAAGATGAGCCACAAACACATGGGCCTTCTTCTCCGGTACATGTACACACACCATCAATGCCACAGTTACAATCTCCTGCACAATTACAGGTCTCACCGGACATTCTTTGCTGAGTTACACTTGGAGAAAATTCTTCATCTTTTTCTTCATATGCTTGTCGTCCGCCAGGAATCTCAGAGCACAGTCTGTCTCCACAGACTTGATTTTTTGTCTGTGAACCATACTTTGATGATGACACTCCCTCTCCTTTCATAGCTTCAGCATCTGAAATGAAGTCAGCAGATGTTACGATAGATGTCGTCAAAAGTATTGTGATAGTTAATAGTACTGTAAACAGTCTTTTCATTAAGTTGATGTTCCGTTCATCCTATAAATAATAAAAATACTAATTTCAAGAATGGTTTTGGTCATGGTACAACCTTTGATTTCATAAATGGGAATCGTATTCAAACTTAAAACACAAAAATTTGTCATTAAAAATAAATTGAGTTTTTCTTTACGAATTACATTACTTGCAAGTATATTGATTTTATCTGGAATATTTGCTCAATCAGTGTCAGCCCAAGAGATTCCTCCATGGGTAAAGAATAGTGCAGGATGGTGGTCTGAAGACAAGATAAAAGAGGATGATTTTGTAAAGGGGATAGAATTTCTGATTCAAAATGAAATCTTAAAAATTCCTCAGACACAGATTTCTGAAACTGACAAATCAAATAACATACCTTCATGGGTAAAGAATAGTGCAGGATGGTGGGCAAAGGATCAAATTTCGAATTCTGACTTTGTAAATAGCATTCAGTATTTGATTTCACAGCAGATAATCACTGTTACAAATTTCAATCAAGAAATAAAAAAATTAGAAATTCAAAAAATTGGAACCTTTGATATTTCAAAGGCAGGCCCTGTTGAAGGTAATCAAGATGCATTATTTTCTATAATAATGTTCAGTGATTATCAATGTGAAAAGTGTTCTTTGTGGTTCAAATATGAAAAAAGTTTGCTTACTAAAGATGTGATCAATTCTGGCAAGGCAAAGTTCTATCATATTGACTTTCCCTTTCTTGGCGAGGACTCTTTTTTAGCAGCAGAGTCTTCCTTTTGTGCTGATGATCAAGACAGATATGTGGATTATCAAAAATTATTGTATCAAAAACAAAACGGCATAAACAATGGTTGGGCAGACTATGACTCACTAGTTGGATATGCAACAGATCTTGGATTAGATATAGAACAGTTTGAGAGTTGTCTATTATGGGACAAACATAAACTTCAGATAAAACACAACAAAGAGGTAGGCTCAGTTCACGGGGTGGTTGGCACTCCTGTATTTTTTATAGTAAATTCAGATGATGAAACAAAGAAGATTACTGGTCCTCAACCCTCAATGATATTTCAAAAAGTCATAGATGAGCTAGAATCAAATTGACATTTGTAGAAAAACAAGTACTTGCACTTCGAGTTGTTTTTATGAACATTCGTTATATTTTCTTGGCAATTGCCATTTTCCTTTCACTTTATCTTCCACTCATCATAGTAACAGAGTTTTTGTTTCTAGATCCTTACATGTTTTTTTATGTTCCAGCATATCAACTTCCAAACTTTATCTCAATTGTAATTATATCGGCACTTACAGGGCTTGTCCTTAGTATGTCTGTATATAGAATCAAATTTTTGCAGGCCAGTACTAAAAAACTAAGATCAGGTTTGCTTGGATCCTTTCTGGGGGCAGGAGCTGGAGCATGCTGTGGAGGGGTAGGGATTGCGTTGATTTCAATTTTTGGTGCTGTCGGCAGTACTGCAACTACTTTTTTGACAAACTTTGAGATTCCTATACGTTTGCTATCAATTGGAATTTTGGCATTTACTTATCTTATGATAGTAAAAGATCTCAATAGAGAATGCAATCTAAACTTTGATGTAAAAGAGAAATAACTATTTTCTTAATCTTAAATGATTAGAGATTCAAATCTGGGTTTAAATTTACTTGATTGTTTATTCATATTATGACGTTAATGGATAACAAGAAAAAATTTGCTGACTGGGATTCATTTTATAAAAAAAATAACATAGAAGATTACATGTGGTCAAATGCAATTATCTACTTTACAATTAATACTGGAACTTTTGATTTATGAAGAACATAATTAGATACACTTCCAAGAAATGTTTCTTTAATGGCACCAAGCCCTCTTGCTCCAATAACAATAAGATCATTTTTATGATTTTTTGAGAATCGTATAATGTCGTAACCTGGATCTGCACCTTTGATTATTTTGTAATTAAATTGGACTCCGTGTCTGCCCGATTTAGTTTTAGCAGCATCCATCATCATTTGTACTGTCTTTAGACTTCCAGCTTCAAGTTTTTTCTTGTTTAGTACTATTCCTGGTGGAACTTTGATTACATTAAGTCCGATAAGAGTTGCATTACATTGTCTTGCGATATAAATTGCCTCGTTTAATCCCCTCAAAGAATTCTTTGAACCATCTATAGGAACAAGGATTTTTTTAATCATATTTTTACTCATGTAAATGCATTATGCACTTATAAGTAAAAAACTAATTGATTTCTTAAAATTTTCCAACTTGAAATGTCAACTATAGTATACTAAAGAAATCAGCATGCCAATAGTAGCAGATGAAAACCTTCCTCAAAGATACACTACAGTGTTTGTTCCTACTCTGGCAGGAAAATATGGAGTAGAAGTACATGGTACAATTCATGGGTCACCTGTCAATATGATGATTGAGATGGATAGGGTATTTGACAAAAACCCTGTTGCCAGATTCCCATAATTCTGACATGCCAATTTTAACATTTATTTTTTCTCATAGTTGATGTTCCAACATTGAAATACATCCAATAAAATTTTTCAAAAATATTTATCCTAATTTTTTTATTTCAGAGCGAGTCTCTTCTAATTCTTTTTCTAACTTTTCCTTTTCAGTTTGATTAATTGAATTATCACATAATTTTTTTAGAATCAAAAATTCCTTATTTTTTAATGATGAAAGATAATCATGCTCACTCATGAATTTTAAGGAGTTTCTTTAAACTTAAGATTTTCTTCTGTTGTATCCTCTAATGAATTCATAGGTAATAGATTATGAAAGAAACAATACAGTTGATTAATTTTATTTAAAGACATTATATTCACATAGTAATGTTTCAGACATCTACTTGGTGATTGTTTTGATATCTTGTATGTTTAAGAATTAGTAAATCTAATTCTAGGCATGGCATTGTATGGAATATCGGGTAGTCACACTACAGAGGCATGCCCGCTAAACAATGACACAAGCGCAAAGATGGTTCTCCATGCTGAGGGTATGAATATAGAACAGATTGCACAAAAATACAAAATTAACAAAATTTTAGGGCAATATCACTCTGCATTAGAGCACACATTTCTCTGGCTTGTCGAGGCAGAAGACCCACATCTAATTCAGCAATTTTGTATCGAGGGAGGAATTGCCAGCTTTAATTCCGTCAAAATAATCCCCATGATTACATTCCAACAAGTTATTGAAACTGTAAAAAAAGTAAATCCTCAATAACTTTCTAAATTTTTCTTTTTATTACTTGCTGTTTTTGTTTCAAAAAAACTATCTCAAAATGAAATACAAAATCCTAAGTTAGAAAATTTATTTTTACTGTGATTGTACATAATCATTCATTGCTTGACAGTTCTCGGTCATGAATTGTTCAAGATTTCCAAGTTTTCCTTGCCATTGATCAAGGGTAAGATCTATACATTTTTCAATAACATCATCAGATGACTCTGTTTCTTGCATTGCTTGTCTTACATTATCCATCACGCTTTGCACAAATTCCTTGTCAGTCTTGATGTGTTCTTTTGTTCCAAGTATTTGTTCATGACCTGAAATTAGTACATCAAAATCAAAATCATTTACTATAGTATCATGGGCCTTGATATGCTCATCCATGTTTACGGTCACTCCAAATCCTCGATATGGTGCAGCTGCTGGATGAAACAGATCAACTGCCATTGCAACCTTTTGCTTTGGTGCCAAAATCACAATATCCCCCTGAGAATGAAATGGTCCAATATATGACAATTCCAAAACTTGGCTTCCTACAGATAAGGAATATGTCTCATCAAAGGTTATTGTTGGAATTGGTCTGTTAGGATCATTTTCAGAAATTAATATGTCGGCAGTATCTCTGTGCGCAATGTATTCAATATCAGATGGAAAGATTTTACCTGCAGCGCCAGTATGATCAGCATGAGAATGAGAGTAAATCATGTGAGTAATAGGCTCATCGGTCACTTCTTTTATTGCCTGAAGGTATTTTTCCCCTATTGGTTGAGGAGCATCAGTAACAATCACTCCCTACCCTGTTGTTACAAACATCACTTGATAGCCATTACTGATTAACCAGTAAATTCCATCTGCAATTTCATCTACGAAATATCCTTTTTCCTCATTAATGGTTGGAGCACTTTCAGTGTGCATCATAGATTCTGGGAAAACTCCACCAAATTCCTGCATTTCAATCTCCTCTACAAAGTGCTGTCCATCAGCAGTTCTACATTGTCGTGGATGAGATTCCATTGCAGGGTTGCCTGCAGCTATGCATTCTTTAAAATTACTAATTGAAGATTCTGA
>JAOTZM010000015.1 GCA_029861345.1 Candidatus Nitrosopumilus sp. | reverse complement strand
AGACTTGATTTCATTATCTGGGGGATTAGATAGTTCCATAATAGCATATTTTCTAAAACAAAGACAACCAAAAACCATTGCAGTTATTGCTGAAGATTTTGTTTCCACAGATCTTACTTACTGTCAAATGGTTTCAAAAGAAATGCAATTGCCCTTATCCATTTACAACGTCAAGACATCTGTAATTCTTGAAGCAATTGAAGAAACAATCAAGATATTAAAAAATTTCAACGATATTGAGATTCGTAATAATGTAGTGATGTATCTTGCAATAAAATGGGCAAAAGAAATGGGAGAAAAGTCAATCATTACAGGAGATGGAGCAGACGAGTTATTTGCAGGATATAGTTTTCTAATAAACAAGCCTGAAGAAGAATTGGAAGGCGAAATTAGGAGAGTTTGCTCAGTAATGCATTTTCCAACACAGCAAATTGGGGAGGCATTAGGAATAAACATAGAATCACCCTTTCTAAACAAGACAGTAGTTGATCTGGCAAAAAAAATTCCTGCAAATATGAAAATCAGAAATGAAAAAGGGAAAAGGCACGGTAAATGGATTCTGCGTAAGATATTTGAAAAATACATTCCACAGCAGATTGCGTGGAGAGAGAAATCGCCAATGCAAGATGGGTCTGGAACAGCAGGACTAACAAATTTGTTTAATTCAGTTATTGACGAAGAGAAATTTGTTGAAAAAAAACTAACAACTGAAAAAGAAGACGGAGTAGTTATCAGAAGCAGAGAATCAATGCATTACTATGAAATTTTTAAAAAATTGTTTGGATCTCCTGTGGATAATCATGCTGAAATCAAATGCCCCTATTGCAAGCATGAAGTTAAAGATTCAAAATTCTGTAGAATGTGTGGTGCCTTTCCCATCTAAGCATTGTTTTTGTATTTTCGAGGTTTTTTGATAAAAATTCTTCGGCATCCATTACAGCAAAAATAGAAATTTTTGCCATCATATTCATGAAGTAAAGCTAGATCTTCATCAAGTTCAATTCCACAAACTGGATCCACTGGCACAAATTTTCCATATGTAAATTCTATTTATAGATTGAGTAAGAAAGTCCGAATGAACCAACAAAAAAATTATCAAAAGTATCAAAATTTGCATCATATTTTTTTAAATTAGAAAATTACATAAAAAATCTCAAAACTAGAAAAAACAAGAAATTAAGAGTTAATTATTTTAATAATTTTTTTGGGAAGCACGCCATAATCTGCATCAGGTTCAGATACTACATACAAAATATCATCATTTATTATCACACTAATTGCAAGAGCACGCTCACGGGAGGCCATCGCAAAATTCACAGGACCTAGTTGTTTATCAAATTCCTTTCTCATTTTCACACGCAGTGCGAGCTCCATGAAAATCATTTCGTCATCCTTTTCACTTTCTAGAGCATTAATATTCTCCTTCATTCCACCTGCAACCAGTCGTCCTCGCTCATTAATCACTCCTGCAAATCGGATTTTGGGGTCACTGGCCATTACAGATTTACAAATTTTTGTATAATCATAAATCTTGGCAGACAATTTCTCCTTCTTCCTCAAGACGCTTCGTTTATTATCTTTATATAAAATTTTAAATGAGATAACAAAAAATCATCTCAAGAAGTGAGTTTCTTAACAAGAGTTAGAAATTCATCTTCGGGTATTGGGGCAATTTTCATTATTTCAAGATTTTCAGAAACATGATCAGATGATTTCTGGCCCACCAGGGGGGCTAAAACTCCTGGAGATGAACGAATAAACTGTAAAGCACGTAGAGAAGGCTTTAGTCCATTAAAATCAGGCATCACGCCAGGGACCAACAAGCGACCTTGCATTAGAGGGACACTGGTAAACACACCAATTTTTAATTTCATTGCTGCCTCCAATATAGAAACAGATTCAGAACCCAGTAATTGGTTTCTTCCAAGTAATGCTTGATCATAATGCATGTTAAATGGCAATTGGATAAATCTAAAGCCATGGTTTTCGCCTCCAATTTTTTTGGCCATGTTAACAGTCTCTTCAAGGGATAAGTATTGTGAATTCTCTTTTGGAACCCTAAAGCATTCCCAGGTTGCCATTCCATAGAACTTTATTTTTCCTTCATCGCGCTTTTGTTCATACAATTCAAATACGGATTTTAAGTTC
Source organism: Candidatus Nitrosopumilus sp. (assembly GCA_029861345.1). Taxonomy (GTDB): domain Archaea; phylum Thermoproteota; class Nitrososphaeria; order Nitrososphaerales; family Nitrosopumilaceae; genus Nitrosopumilus. Next base: position 20,897 of record JAOTZM010000015.1, on the reverse strand, counting down.
TCCAAGAACTGTTCTTTTGAGATATCTTTGATTTGTCCTTCTACGGCATTATGAAGATACATTAAATCAACGCATTCTAATCCTAAATTTTTCAAACTTCGGTCTAGCTGATCAGAAAGATATGTTGGCGTCATGCAGTGATACCCAGAAGTAACATCTCCCTCTTTTATGACATCTTTTTGAGTATATTCTTCTTTGACATACTCCCAGAAACCTAACTGTACATCAGCGTCATTTGTTACATACCCGTTTTTGGTACTAAGAAATATCTGATCACGTGAAATTTTTCCCTCTTGAATTAATTCTGAAATGGCCTTTCCGACTGAGCGTTCTGCTTTTTGAGATCTATAATTTATTGCAGTATCAACAACATTGACCCCAGAGATAATGGATTGTTTTACAGCATCAGTAACTAATTCATCAGTTCTAGCATCAGCATCACCAAGATAAGTTCCAATCCCAACATTTGAGAGAGTTAGATTTTCAAATTCGTTGAAATTGTCTTGATTTATGCCTGAATTTTGGGCAAATTTTTTAGTTCCATCAGAAGTGGCAAAACCGGAGATCATGTAAATTTCAATACCTTACTAAATTTATGTCTAAAGTGTTATAATCCAATTAAAAGACCAACAACAAACAAGGCCCCCGTGATTCTGCTAAACATCAAAGTAGAAGACATGTATGGAACCAAACTTTCAACGGAATCAAAATTTTTCCTCAGCCCCAATCCTGACTTTATCATCAACGGAATGCCAAGAAGACTAATCAACGACATTGGTGGAAATAGGTTTGTAGATACACCAATTATTATTGCAAAATATGAGACTAGTGGAAAAAGCCAAAAAAGCTTTGCAGCTTTTTGCTTTCCCACTACAATGACCAATGTTTTTCTGCCTTTGGACTTGTCTGCATCATGATCAGGAAATGAAGCAATGAAAAGAACCAGAGAAGACAAAGAGCCTACCACAATACCACCAAGTACAGATTCTATTGTGATTTGTCCTGATTGGATGTAATAGGTACCAAGAACAATCATACATCCCTTTACTGCAACAAAAAATTCACCTAAACCAGAATCGACGATTTTAGTTGAATAAAAGTAGATAGACAAGATTGCAAATCCCAAAATTATCGCAATAATTATTCCATCAGTAATTACAAAATAGCCTCCAATTATAGCTCCGATGATCAAAAATGCAACACCTGCACGGTACACAGAGGATGGTTTGAGTAGCCCTTCGGGTAGTACACCAGTTCCACCACTCATCTTGGTACGATTAGTTTTGATATCAATTCCTCGCTTAAAATCCCAAAAATCATTTAGTAAATCCACACTTGCATGAAGTGCCATCACTCCTGCAAATACCATAACTGCATCAAATGGGTCTATCAAATTATTTTGCCACCAATTAAGTGTCAGTCCAACGGAGACTGCAATCACAGATGCAAGAAGGAATCTAACCCGAATTACACGAAGCCATACTGAGAGCATCATTAACAATACTGGCTTTTCAGTATAATATTCATGAGTTTTGATTAGAGACTATTGTTTATATCAAAACCAAATAAAAGATGCCTATGATAATTGGCAAAATTTCAGAAAATGAGAAAAAGGTGAAATTTAATGTTGAAATTCATTGTACCAACTGTGGAAAAAAAGTGCCAGGAGGATGCCAAGCAGGTGAAAAATATTATCAAACTCAAGCATTCAAAATAGAATTGGAGAATTTTAAGAGAGAATATCTTTGTGGTATTTGTCGAGATAAAAAAAGGCGAGAAAAACAATAGATATTCAGTTTTTCTCATTTTTCTAGATGGGTCTTGGATTTCTTTAAGAACAAGAATCCCCACAAACCATCAAAATTCCATCAATTATCACATTGATAATTACACCAGAGACTCATCACTGACTTCGATGGGCTTTCGTCCCATAAAGCCTGAATCCTTTTCATGCCAGAATTTTATTATAGTCTCACCATACTTCCAACATAACCAAACTTCCTCATTAAATCTCTTTGAAGGAAAATCAAGCAGTCCCTGATCAATGCTTTTAACTACCACGCCAGTATTTTCTAGGATTTCAACTGATTCATAGAATTTAGTAATTGCTGAATTTAGCTTTTGTTTTAGAGTCACGTATTCTTCAAAAGAGTTTACAGTAGAGAGGCTCATCTGTAATTGCTGCTCTAGTTTTTTTACTTCACTGCTTTTTGCCAAGGCATATTCATATTTTTTTATCACATCAGGCAATGCTGCATTTGCCTCATTGGCAGTAAAAAAGGAGAACATGTATCTGCTCAGAAAACATGGATTAAAAATCTTAGGTGCAAATTTATTAAGAATTCTTCCAGAAAGAGAATATGAGTGAAGATCAGTTAGAGATGCTAATTACCCAAACCATCAATGGCGCAATAGCAACAATTCCAGCTTATCTAGAAGAGATCAAAGAAAATAAGGAAACACTAAAGGTAGAAAATCCTCAAGAGTTTGTTTATGGAATTGTAATGGGAATGGCACTTGGCATGAGCGGTGCTATTCTTAGTGCCCAAAAAGAGATGCCAACTACAGAAGATCAGGTCAAAGTCAGAGATATAGTTTACAAGTACATACCAGAAATAAGAGAACGAATTTTCAATTGATAGAATTCAAACAAGATGAAATAAAATTTCTAGAATCACTAGAAGAGGCAAGAATAGCCACATCTCATGATGATGTTCCCCATGTAAAACCAGTATCATTTGTGTTCCATGACAATACAATTCTAGTTGCCACAGATTATAATACAAGAGCATTTACCAATGTGAAATCAAATCCGCATGTTAGTATTATAATTGACATATACAAATCTGAAGGTCACAAGGCAGTTTGCATTCAGACTTCATCTCTGCCAAATGATGTATAACCATATCAGATTTTTTACCAAAGTATCCTACCAAAATTATCCGCCTCGGTTATTTTGATCAGAAAAGAAGAACAGTATAGAATTATCTGCTTTTTTTGCATTTTTGTTTCTTTGAGCGGTGGTTTGTATTATCATGTTAAACTCTCCAATCAAAAACGAATTCTTATACAAACAAGATCAACAAAAACTACTTTCTGATGTAATATTACGTTCATTTTTTAGTAGGGTTTGCAGTGCTTTCTATTTTGCCACATATCTAAAATGCAATTTTATCAAAAAACAAATCCAATGTTCTCTCAAACATTTTGTTTTTTTCCTAGACATAAATCACATAATGTTTCAAACGTCATGCTGTTTATTGGCATGAATTTACTGCCATAAATTGTACATTCATTAAATAAAATTATGCCGTAAGAAGCATCATTCTGATTCAAGGATTAGTCAACATCCATCCTTTCAACAGATATTCCTTGACACCAATCATCGTATTCCAGCCCTAACTCCTCAAATTGCCCTTTATCTTGTCTTGCCTTTTCGTAGGATGAATTCCAGTTGTCCTCAGAATATTTACGCATTAGACATAATGATTTTGTTTCCCAGTTCTTTGCTTTATCTTCTGAATCAAAGACTTTGACTACTCGTGAATCATCATAAAAGTTTGCCCAAGCTAGCCAAACAACCTTCTCAGTCAATAGTCTTGCTCGCCTGTTTCTATTATCGTGGACTCCAAGACTTTTTTGTGAATCATTTCCAACATTTCTAATTTTCCCATCTATTTCGTCAATGTTCTCTCTTGATAGAGAGATCTTGAATTCTGTATCTTTTGTAACACTTGGTTTGTTATTCTGCTCTCTTGTCAAAATATTTCTCCATTATTTGTAAAACTTCATCAGTAAGCGTATCAGTTATCTCTCCATTTCCATATTGCCCGTAATTCTGCCACCATGATATCCTAAATCAAATACTTAGTTTACTGTAGAAAACAGACCTAATTTTGTTTTAAAGTCTAGAATTCTATTTCTTATTGAAACTGTACTGGTACCTGAAGCTAGGGCTATTTCAACTTGAGATTTTGTTTCACCTGTTATAACACATGCCGCATAGATTGCCGCTGCTGCTATAATTTCCGGATTTTTACCAGCAACAATTCCTGCATCTTGGGCTGTATCTACAATATGTACTGCTTTACGTACTGTTTTTTCTGTAATTCCAATCTTACTTGCAATTTTGCTGATGGATTTTATTGGATCAGCAATGGATACTGCAAATCCCAACTCCCTAAACAATGACCTGTATGACCTTGCAATATCTTTCCTTTGGATCTGAACCTGTTCTGCAATCTCTGTCAGAGTTCGTGTGTGACCCAAATCTCTGCATGATGCATACAGACATGCAGCTGCCATTCCTTTTACGGTTCTTCCACGGACAAGGTTCTTCTCTGAGGCCTTTCTGTAAAAAAGGGATGCCCTTTCAATTACAGTGTCTGAAAGTCCCAGTTTTGACTGTACCTTGCCTAGTTCCTGAAGCGCATTTCTCAAGCTTCTATCCGCAGAACTTTTGGTCTGTGACCTGCTATCCCACTTTCGTAGTCTGCCAAATATTTGTGCAGTATGTGTTGAAAGTGGCTTTCCCACAGAATCCTGGTTTAGTGTGCCTATTACCGTGTTAAGCCCCCTGTCATGCATTTTCAGTGACAGTCCAGGACCCGTTCTTGTACTATCTGATTTATCTGAAAAGATTCTACGTTCTGCCCCCCTGTCTTCTGTATTTCCTGAGAGCACACATCCACAACTAGAACAAGCAATCTCTCCTGTCACATCATCAGTTATGAATCGTGACTTGTTACAATTATTGCATATTAATTCTGTTTCTTCAATTTTTTGTAAAATGGTCAAAAACTTTCACTATGCCATGACGGTTATTTCTTTGATCATGCAATCAGAATGAATTTCTTTATCTGTATTGATACTACATTTGTGGCAAACAAACTCTATTGGTTTTTTGCAAACATGGCAATTTTCATATACCTCCATACCTTGTCCACATTTTCTACAAGAGTTAATTTTCATCAATTAGACTGTGTCCTTGTTTGTATTAAAGGCGCGTAAAGTTAGTGTCTACTAACTATTATTCTCATTTTATAGAATAAGAATAATTATTAGATTATTTTTTTACGTTATATCGTTAGTAATGAATTCAATAATTTTTTTTAAGTGTTAGAACCATTACATCCCAAATAGATATACTAAAGCATTCTACTTTACGGATGTAACAATATTCCCGTCATCATCAATAAGATTGCCACAAGTCTGACATTCCCAATTGACATCAGAATTTCTTTGATCAGAATTTGCAATCTTTGAAGAATTGCAGACTTTGCATCGAATCGACATCATTTTGTGTCCTAAACAGGATTTGTTAGTTTTTTTCCAAATGGACTTTTTCATGGTCACGTACCTCGTCAAAATTATAGGAAGTTCCTATCCAATGAAAACTACAATATTTACATTGATACTTCATTTTATTTTGCTTTCTCCTCGGATTTCTTTTTTTCAGATTTTTTAGCTTTGTCTATATCCTCAGCAACTTTGGTCTTGCAAGAGTCAAATTGCAGTTTTTTAATTATCTTTTCAAACATGTCTTTGATATGTCTCTCTTTGATATATACCGGCGTAATTTCTTAGTTTTACGCCTAAAATTCTATATAATTTTCTGTATTTCTATAAATTATCAATATGCGGGTATATATAACAAAAGAGATCAATATAGACATGGAAAATAAAGAAAACAACCCAACAGTAACAGCAGACAGTGACAACAAAAAAGAAGAGCCAAAAAAAGAAGAATCAACTAAAAAAGAAAAATAAGATAACCCCAATTCTTTCTCTTTTACGTTAATTGATTGTGATTTTGTTAATTGAATTTAATATTGTAATTAGACGTATTCTTTTTCAGATTAATTCTAATTTTACATATTGAGTATTTTTGGAATTGTTTGACATCTTTGTTCCAATCTATTTCATTTAATTTTATTTCTTTTAACTAAAATAATTTTTAACCCAGATTTTTCTGAATTGAGTTTATAAAAAATATTATGAACAGACAAAAACAAGAATTGTTTCTATGAGGACATAGTAATGAAGACATTTTTCTTCGGCCACCAACTCTGACGAATTATTCCAAACACTTCAAAAACAAGAAGATTCCTCTAATAATTCAAAAAAAATCATCGAAATAATACAAAACATCCTGAATCTTCCATAAACAAATTGATTCTCTAGAGGAGAATTGTTATGTTAGTTCAAATCTCCATATCAATTCTGCAAATACTTGAGAAAATAATGCCTTAATTTTCTAATTGATTTATAGATTCGAGTTTGTATGATTTTCCCCTCACCTCTTGTTCTTTGATCCAAGAATCCGTGTTGATACTAACTCTTGAGTGATTTTTTGTGTCTACTTTTGATGAAAAATAAAAAAATCAATGCCCAAAAACGTGTTGTAAAGAAATACTATATTATTAATTAAACACCAAACGACTGTGTTCTTTTCTCACATCTTGGACATGTTAGTCCATTTATTTTAATACCACACGTTCTACAATGCATATCAACTCCCACAACATCATTGGAAGGTGTTTTAACTGCCTTGACAATCAGAATCATAACTATTAGAATTCCTACTACAATTCCTATCAATGCAAGTACCATGTAAGATAGTACGATGCATTGTATATTATCTCTTTTTTTCTATCATACAGAACATAAACTCCAGAAATTGCTTTTACAAACTTTGCACTTGAAACCCAAATCCTAACTTTATCATCAAGAATGACGTTGTTTGATGAAGATTTGAATTTTTATTGGTTGACCAAAAATGAACAAAATATTTGTATAAAAATCTGGATACCTTATGAAGATATAGAAAGATGTGGAAATGTGTTCCATTGATAGATATTGCCTGTACATTTGGATTACTGATAGTAAATGAGTGATATCGTGATTCGCCATATGACAGAAGAAGATCTACAAGAAGCAGATAAAATAATTCGATTAGCGTTTGGGCATTTATGGGTCATGACGATCCTGAAAATTATCGGTCAGATGCAAGATATGCTAATCCGCGTTATAGCGCTGATCCTTCTGGATCATTTGTAGCTGAGCTGAATGGCAAAATTATAGGTTCTAATTTTGGGTTTCATTGGGGAAGTGTTGGCATATTTGCCCCTTAACTGTTCATCCTAAGTACTGGAATAAAGAGATAGGCAGTAAGTTAATGGAGCCTGTAATGAGATGTTTTGAGGAATGGAAAGTAACTCATTCTGGAGTCATGACGTTTGCAAATGGTCCAAAACACATTAACTTGTACAGAAAGTTTGGGCATCATCCTAGATTTTTAATTCCAGTAATGTCAAAAAAGATAGAATCTAAATCCATTCCTTCAAATTCTAAATTCACATGGTCAAAGTATTCAGGATGCAAGGAAAATCAAGTCAAGTATCTTGATGGATGCAATCAAGTTGCAAATACAATTTATCCTGGTCTTGACTTGGAATTAGAAATAAAGACAGCAAACAAGATGAATTTTGGAGAGACAATAATCCTCTTTGATGAAAAAAAGGAAATTATAGGATTTGCAATATGTCATTGTGGCACTAACACCGAAGCTGGAAATGACAAATGTTATGTAAAGTTTGGTGCAGTCAAGGCAAATTCAGATGCACAAAGTAATTTTGTGAATATTTTGAATGCATGTGAAGAACTAGCCATTGCAAAAGGGCTTTCTGTTCTGACAGGCGGGGTCAATGCTGGCCGCCACAACGCATACCAATCTATGCTAAACCAAAATTTTTGCATTGATTTTCTAGGAGTATCCTTACATCGACCAAACAATGATGCATATAATATTTCAGATAACTATGTCATAGATGATTGGTGTTAGGAGTATCCATCCATTATAAAATCGACAATGATTGCAATTTTCATTATTGTAATTTTGGAATAATTCTCTTTTAGGTACTGGTACATAGATAGGATGTACCAAATATGTTATCAAGTAATCGTTGCCATTCACAAATGAAGATGCAACATGACAAAAAGTCTGTTTCTCTAAAAAATTCCTTATAAGGCATCTGAGACATTACGCCCCTTTATAGGACGGATAGACATAGTGGTAATAGAATGATTTTTTGGAATTCAGTTCAATTTAGAGCCAAATGGACTCAAGTCTCTCTGGGTTCAATTCATGAATGACCATACGTGTACCTGTGATTGTGGTTGCGAAAATACATCTGGTGAATATATTTGTCATAATTGTATGACGGGCTTGTGCAAGACTGGAATTAAAGAAACGGTGATTGTATAAATGAAACCAAGACATAGATTAGAATATTACTCGTTTTATCTTTCCAGCATAGTTTCAGTGGTTACCCTCACATGGGGATTTTCCTTATGACCCTGAATAGAGAAATTGTAGTTAGTAAAAACAAGGGTCTCAAACATTTTTCAAAAATTGCATCAAAATATAGACATCTAAGGACAACTGACTTGGAACCAATACTACACATAAAAAACCAATTAAATAAAAAATCAGGAATCACCATAGCTGATGTTGGTTGTGGTGATGGAAGATATTCACTGGAACTTTTAAAATGCTTAGGGGAGAAATGCTATCTTCACTGTATTGACTCTAACGAAAATATGCTAATGTATTTGAAAGAATATTTGACAGAAAACAACATGATGAATTTTTGTGTTAGACCAGGTGACGCTAACAAACTGCCTATGGAAAATAATTCCATGGATTGTATTGTGACATTTAATGCCATACATCATTTTGACATTCAAAGGTTCTTAGAAGAAGTGTTTGGATGCCTTAAAGATGATGGAAAAATATTCATTTACACACGATTACGAAACCAAAATTCTAGAAACATCTGGGGGCAACACTTTCCGTTATTTGCTGAGATTGAGAATCGTTTGTTTGAATTTTACGAATTAAAACACCATATCCAAAAAACAGATATGAAGATTGAGAACACCAAGGTATTTGGACATCATAGAACATCCAGTTTGAACAATCTTTTAGAGAAAGCACGAAATCACCACTATTCTACATTTGCCTTGTACAGTGATGACACGTTTGAAAAATCCCTAGAAGCATTCAAGAAAAATATTATGAATAGCTTTGAGGATTTAGAGAAAATCCAATGGCAAGATGAGAACATTATCTTACAAATCGGAAAATAGATTTACTGAGTTGAATAGATGTCTTCTGAAATAATTGATACGTTGGATAGTTATCTAAACAAAGTAATCGTAATCAAACTCAGAAATAAAAAGACAATACAGGGAAATCTGCAAAATTTTGATCGAATGATGAATCTTATTCTCACTAACTCTAAAGACATAACTGAAAATGATGACAAAGATCTTGACAAGATACTTTTACGCGGAGACAACATCATAATGGTCTCACTCCCAAACACACCAAACCAAAAGGATGATGACTCAGTCTAAACCAATAGTCAGCATAGAAAATGTAGTAGCTTCTGCAACAATTGAGCAGCAACTAGACCTCAAAGACATTACAAAAAAATTTCCAGATGTAGAATGGAATCCAGAGCAATTTCCAGGTGCAGTTTTTAGATTAAAAAACCCAAAAACTGCCACGTTGCTTTTTCGTACAGGAAAGATGGTGTGTACCGGAGCTAAATCCGAAGACCTGGCAAGAAAGGCAGTGAAGACAGTAGTTCAAAAGTTGAGAAAAGGAAAAATAAAAATAAAAAATGAAGCCATAGTGACGGTTCAAAACATTGTGGCATCTATCAACCTTGGTGGCAGGGTTTACTTGGAACAGGCTGCAAGAACATTGCCACGAAGCATGTATGAGCCAGAGCAATTTCCTGGACTGATTCACAGGATGCTTGATCCAAAAACTGTGATTCTAGTTTTTGCGTCAGGTAAGTTGGTATGCACTGGTGGTAAAACAGAGGAAGATGTGTATCGTTCTGTAAACTTACTGCATTCCATGCTTGAAGAAAAGGAGTTAATGGCATATGATTAGCATGAAATGTAAAGAAAATATTTTATCCAATTCTGGAAGTGAGAATTTAAAACAGCATCTTACCTGTTTTGTACAATTCTTTTTTTCTAGTCAAAGTAGAGGAGGCAGATAATCTTGGCAGGCTATATGGGTGACAAATTAAACATGGTTGTACACCATTTGGCTGTAATGAAACCTGAATGTATGTTATACTATGTGGAAAAGGAAAACAGGGTTACTTTGTTCCAGATACCATTGACCAAGCAGAAAAAGAAGGATTTGCCCCATGCAGTCATTGTATTGGCAAGGCAACCTAAACCGTGAATGGAAATTTTGGAGATGCGTGGGACGATATCATGAATGTAAAATGTAAAAATTGCGGAAAGAATTTTGAACTTTTCATAAGTGAATTTTGTTGCAAAGAATGCGCTGAAGAATATTTTATGCGTCCATGATTATACCCGCACATCTAGAGTAGTGTAGCTTGTATCAAAAATCATATGCATTGTTATTTTCAATTAGATTTTGTTTTTTTCTGGCATAAATCTCATAATGTTTCAAACGTCATACTGTTTATTGGTTTGAATTCACTACTACAATTTGTACATGTATTAAGCAAGATTACTCTTGTTCTGAATCCTGTATCCTTTGTGACTATTGGTTTACTATTCTGCTCTTTTACCAAAATATCTCTCCAGTATTCCTGCAACATCATCGGCAAACATGACATACTCTACCTTATTCCATATTGTCCTTAATTCCTCAACCATTTTTTGATTCTTGAGGATTTGTTGCTTTAGATCTTCAAGATTATCTTTAGTGTGTGCCAATCTGGGAATCATGAAATAGTTGTAATTCATTCCAACCAAAACAAAATCATCTTCAGATAACTTAATTTTAGAAATTTCGGTCATGGCTCAATATGGGGTACAACCCAGTCCTTTATTGCCATATCTGTTCGGTGTTCCTGACATCGGATATGTGGACATGGGATCAATCTATTACAGCTATCCTCTTCACATTCTCTGTGAGTTCCTGGAATGTTAGTACCTTTAGGAGATATTCGCAGATTATCTTTATTTTTTTCTAATGACATCTTACTTGTTTGAAATTATTTTTTTAAAACATTCACACCCACAATCAAACATTCCAGCTTTTCCCATACACTGATCGTGATGCCCATTATAGCATTTATTACAAGTCAGCATTAGTTATCCTTCTTTTTGTGAGTCTTTTCATGAAGGAGTAATTTTTGAATATCGCCTTCTGCTGCATCCCAACGAAAACTGCAATGTTTGCAATGATATGCCATTTATTTTTCTACGTCCTCTGGTTTCTTTTTTTCAGATTCTTTGAAGGCATTTACGTCATTAGTGATTTGAGTCTTGCAAGAACCAAATTTCAATTTTTCAATTATTTTTTTAAACATGCTTTAATTAACGTCTCTGTTAGATATATACCGGCTTAATTTTGGAAATTCACGCCTGATTTTCTATATAATTTTCTGTAATTCTATAAATCAGGATATATCAGTGCATATAGATCATAATTGTCCATATATTTATAAAAAATAGAGAAAATAACGGAAAATCTGTTGTGATTAAAAATTTTTTCAGTGTGAACCGTTGGAATTTAGGTTGACAGTTACTATGGGAGATCCTTATGCGGCTCTCTTTTTTATTGAAATTTCAATTGTTGAAACATTTCTAGTTCTACCATCTTGAGACTCTAATGATTCTGAGTCAATTTTGACATCTCCAATCACAAATGCAGGATTAGTTCTTTGTAGTACTATTTGTGCCACATCAACAGCATGCGCTATGCTGAGCCCTCTAGCTTTAATTTTGATCAATGGCATTGTTGCTAATTGTATTATTGCAGAAGTTACGTATGTCATCAATGGTTTTTTACCAATGAAAATTGTATCTTTTATGTTGTTTGACATACAAACTTAGTTTTGGGGGTCTAATTTAAACCAGATATGCTGGACCAGTTGTAAATCACATCAAATCAAAAAGAAAAAAGGTTTTAAGAATATCTGAAAATAATTGAGTTTAAAATTAATTAAACAAAACTAATCTAAAATCTTCTACTTTCTATGTTTTGGTAAACACTCTTTACAGTATACTGGTCTTCCCTCTTTTGGTTCAAAAGGAACTTCAGAATCTTTACCACAGTCAGCACATGTACATTTGTACATCTTTCGGTCTTGTGACATAATCTAGGAGAATTTCTTAGCTATAAGAACGGTTAGTATTTTCACAAAATGAATTAATGGTTCATTTTGTTGATAGAATCAAAGAGAAGAGCACCATAATTGACAAAACATCACAAAATAAGCCGGTTCTTATAGGAAGAAGGGTATATCACTATAGGTAATATTTTTGGTTCTAGAAATTATCAATGTAGATACTGTCTGTGGACGTTGTGGAAAAAACGGAATGGTAACTGACAGTGTAACTGGGGAAAGATTTTGTGGCAAATGTGGTTACGTTATTTCTGATACAATACAAGATTCAGGACCAGAATGGAGATCATTTCCAAAAGAGGGAGGAACTGATCCCACTAGAACAGGATCTCCAACGTCACTTGCAATGTATGACAGGGGTCTTGCTACAATCATCAATCCGATAAACCGGGATTCCTCTGGAAAACCACTTACATCTGCTATGAAAAATACCGTTGAAAGGCTAAGAACATGGGACAGTAGAAGTAAAGTCAACGCATCTGCAGATAGAAATCTCAGACAAGCATTAGGCGAATTATCCAGGTTAAAAGACAAACTCTCACTTTCTAATTCAGTGATTGAAAAAGCAGCATACCTTTACAGAAAAGCACTGGAAAAAGGGTTGGTCAGGGGACGTTCAATTTCACCATTGCTTGCAGCATCACTTTATGCCGCATGCAGAGATGCTGAAACCCCAAGAACACTAAAAGACGTTGCAGATGCAGGTAACCTTAAGAAAAAAGACATTGCAAAATGTTACAGAATACTGCATAGGGAACTAGGACTAAAGATGCCTGTTGTTGATCCAATCCAATGCGTAGCAAGAATTGCAAGCTTGCTTGCAATTACAGAAAAGACAAAACGTTATGCAGTTAAGATTCTTAAAGTAGCCCAAGAGCATGAAGAATCAGCCGGTAAGGATCCTATGGGTCTTGCAGCAGCAGCATTGTACCTGTCATGTGTCAAAAATTCTGAGGATATGACTCAACGTGATATTGCAGAAGCTGCAAATGTTACTGAGGTAACCATTAGAAATAGATACAAGAGTCTGAGGTTGGATCAAAATATAGACTGGGGAAAGAGTTAAACCAAAGGATGCTGTAACTTATATTTCTTATTGTAAGGATTATGGATTGGAAACAAATAATGATTAAACAAAAATGTGATAGATGTGGATCGATTTTAGGTACTGAAAGCAAGAAAACTAAACAACGATTTTGTGGTAACTGTAAAAGGAAATTTCAATTACATAGATATTAGAAACTTAGTTTTTTTGAAACTAGAGAAAAACTGATCAACGACAATCAAACATTCCATTTTTTCCCATACCCTTATCATAATATTCGTTATTAGGATTTATTACAAACTAACACTTGATGAAGTCTTCTTTTTCAAATGAGTTTTTTCATGATCACGTACCTCATCAAAACTATACGAAGTTCCTATCCAATGAAAACTGCAATGTTTACATTGATACTTCATTTATTTCACTTTCTCCTCGGGTTTCTTTTTTTCAGATTCTTTGAAGGTATTTACGTCATTAGTGATTTGAGTCTTGCAAGAACCAAATTGTAATATTTTAATTATTTTTTTAAACATGTCTTTGATAAGTTTCTCTTTGATATATATCGACGTAATTTTGTAGTTTTATGCCTAAATTTCACATTATTTTCGGTAATTATGTTACTCTTGAGAGTTACTAATGCACCAAATACAACTATCGCACCCCTTAGAATTGGCCTGTGTGAAAGTATCTGGAATAAAATATCGCTTGTGCACTATCATGATTTCATCAATTTGACAATTTTCTTTTTGATTAAGAAGATCATGGACTTGTCTCTTGTTATTGTCTCCCAAATAGTCTGCCACACTCTATAACATTAGTACTATGAGCCACTGATTATTTATTGGAATTACATTAATTGGACAAATGTTAACATGAAAATGCATTCTAATTGCAGGAAGCACACTAGTTCATTGCACATAATTAAACATCATAAAATGTGAAGAAAAGAACCAATTCCTTTAAATCTATTTGGTGTTTGACTGGTAGTTCTTTTATTCCACAAATCGGTAGTATTAGGGGTAACTTCTAGATTAGCGGTCGTGGCATGAAGATATCTTTCTTCGGTCACCAATCTCTGACGAATTATCCCAAACATTGTTCAAAAACAAGATCAAAATACTATGGACTATTTAAGCAAGTTTTCTCATCAAGATGAAAATAGGAGACTAATTATTCCTTGTAGTGAACCAACAAAGTTTTTTCCATAACAGGGTGAACTGCTATGATTTTTTCATCTTTTTCTGCTAGAAAGTCATTTACCACATCTTGAAGGAAAACTCCTGGCTTTAGTTTATCAGCTTCAAAATATTTTATTTTGTGAACCATGTGAGAAATGAGGGAATAGGATGATATAACGATAGTGAACATTAATGCAGAAACTCTCGGTCTGAAAATGTTAGGGTTTCAAATATCTGAACTCTTTTTTAATCCATTTAAATTTTCTAAATGCTGTTTATCTGTCTAAACTTCCCACACCGCTATCAGCAGATATTTGTTCATAATTATTGGTATGACAGTTAGGGCATATTCCTCATTTGATTAGGCTAGATACTTTCTTTTGTTACTAGATAAGTTTAGAAAAAAAGAAAATAATCTATTTGACTATGCTTTGTTTTTTACCCCATTTGAGTTCAAATTCTTCTTTAGTAATTGGAATTTTGGATTTGCACTTTATACATCTGCGCATTTTATTGTGCTTTGAATATCTCCAAACATGGGCTTCACTTTTTTGATGACAGTTCATATCTGTCTAAATTTTGTGTCAACTTAAGTATATTGATGCAGTTTAGTAAATTAACGCCATTACAAATAGAGGTAGGAACACAATCAACTATGCTGTTTTGTGAAAAATGTAACAATCGAAGATTGCCGAAATGGATGAAAATAGAAAACACAACTCTATGGCTTTGTGAAACTTGCGGTAATTTTGCTGATGCAAAAAATTACGTTATTCGTGAAGTTGAAAAGGAATAGAGTTTAGAATCTAATGAACTACTTTCTATCCATTTTAAAATTAAACCATTCAACACTAGGTTATAGAATAAATGTCATTTTCAAAATATGCCGTTTTAAAATTTAATTTGTTTTCAGGATCATTGATTCTTCCTGCACTTAGCCTCTCAAGCTCAACTAATGATTCTCCTTTGAATCCTACAGAGGAAGCATAAATTGCATCAGTCAACATAGTTCCCTGTTCCCCATTTTTGATGTCATCTACCATATTGTAAAATTTTGTTGTGTCTCTTCTGTTTACTTGTTTTCCAGTGTCTTTGTTTACTGCAACTGAAATGTACATTCCATTACTTTTTACTGCTACAGGAACTTTGTAATTATTTCCTGATTTTCCTGGCAATATCTCATTGATCAAAACTTCGCATTTGTAATACATACTAGCAACATACGCATAAAATCTATACCGAGCATATTGTCCTGATTCATTTTTATCACACTTTACGAATACCCTATACAATAACTCAATAGATTCTTCATTCATACTGTGTAATTTCTTGTCAATTCTTCCTCTTTCTGCAAGATCTGAATCACATTCTTTTGCAACAAGTGACAAAATAAAATCTGGCAAAGCATAATTTTTGAGAGATTCCACATGACGTCCAACTTGAGGAGTACAAAATTCTGGGAAATTACTGTTAACCACTTTTTACCTCAATTGCTGATGATATTTCCACTGCACATTCAGATGAACAAGTAGACCTATCAAACAAATTTTCATATTCCCTACCACAATGAACACATCTTCTAAAAACCATACTCCATAATGCTATACATCATTTAAGTATTAAAAGTGCAGTAATTTCTCATTTTAGCTACTTTTTGAATCGTTACAACGAAAATGAAATTAACAACACTTCCACATGGGTAGTGCTCATTAAATCAACATAGAATGATTATTTATGACAATCACATTTGCAACTACGTATACATCTATGGTTTATGCAGTCCCTACAACCTTTACTTCTACCGCTTTTAACTCTTAACCATTCTTTATCCAATTAACTCATCTGGGAATTCTTTTTTCCACGTGGGTCTTTTATTTCATCCACTAACTATATCCCCATGTACAGTGTGCTCTCAGTATAATTTGAACCAGACTCAACCAACACAAAAAATAAAGAAATAAAATATGAAAAAATATCAGTACAGTATTGCCAGTCAAGATAAAATGCTCCCATATCCTGATTGCAAAACAAAGTGAGTCATTAGCCATCTTAGAGAGGATCAAAAAAGGTGAAAAGTTTGGAAAGTTGGCAAAAGAACTGTCAACTGACTCAGGAAGTGCTAAAAAAGATGGAAATTTAGGCTATTTTACAAAAGGTATGATGGTAAAGCCATTTGAGGAAACTGCATTCAAACTGCAAATTGGCGAAATTTCAGAACCTGTTAAAACAGAATTTGGTTATCACATCATTAAAAGATTTGCATAATTTAATGGAGTTTACATCTCAAAATCACAGTTAATTTTCTAAAGTATTTTCTTACAATCAGAAAAGGATTTTCTTTCAGGTTTTTTAAATCACATAATTTTTTGAATTGTCAGAATTTACCAAAAAATAGTATTTTCAAGAATTTGAGAACTATCATTAAATATTATACCAATCTAAAATACACAACATTTTTTGCACGTCCAAAACAGAATTAATCATGACGGTACTAACAATAAAAACACTAGATGAGATTCTTGCTTATTTGGAAAAGTCCATCAACAATTTGGCAAAAGAAACATTTGAAAATTTAGAATTAGAGGGAGGGTTTCAGGGAACATATGACTTTCTTCAAATTCAATTTGATATAAGACTAGAAAATTTACTAACAGCAAAAAGTAGTAGCATTCATCATTTAGAATCAGGAATGAAAAATAAAGTTATTCAGAGAAAGCAAGAGATCTTTGATAAAATTTCTAACCAATACAAAAACTAGACAAAAGCATCTAACCCTACTTTTTGAGATTTGATCTCTTGGTTTTTCTCCAGTACTTTTGTCATCTTCTCACCCATAGATTTGGCTGCAGTCATCTTTCTTTTTCCTATCCAATAGTATGTTTCATCAATGGTATTTTTTGCAATGAGCACAACTAGTTTACCAGTATCTTTTCGTCCGGTTCTTCCCCTCCTTTGAATGAATCTAATGGAACTTGGGACATTGTCATAGAAAATAACCTGATTGACTTCAGCAATATCTAATCCTTCTTCACCAACACGTGTAGCTACCAACACCCGAAAAACCCCATCTCGGAATTTTTGTACTGTCTCAATCTGCTTTTTTTGCTTTAGTCCAGTTTCGCCTGCCTTGCCAATTAGAATTCCTGCAGAGATTCCCAACTCAGTTAGTTTATTGAAAATCAAATCAACAGAATCCCGATAGCTAGTAAAAATCAGGGCTTTTCCAGGAACGGATTCAAGAATTTCTTTGAGTTTTGGGATCTTTGAGTGCTCGATTCCTCGAGATTGTGCTTCTTTAGCAAGATGCATTGCTCTGGTAAAATTAGGATCAACCTCAAAGAGTTCTTTGACGCCAGCTCCTTTTTTTATCCGTGCACGCTCACAGAATTTTAGAAAAGGGGCAATTCCGTGAGCCTCAAGTATGTTTAGAGCATAATGAATTCTAATTGCAGTGAAGAGAGGTTTAGCAGAACGTCTGTTTTGATTTAACACAAACTGTCGGATTCTAAGCAGTGCAGAAAGAGACTGTTGTGAAGCCAAATTAATTCCGTTCTTTCTTAGAATATCATATCTCTGATCTAATGCCAATTTCAATAATGTTTGAATTGATTTTAGTTCTGGTGGAAGTTCTACGTTAATCCATTCAGTGTTGGTTTCTTGTGTGTAAGGTTTGACATCAGGACTATCTTCTGTTCTTTCTGCGACACTTGAAATTCTGAGCCTTGTTAGAATCTCAGTTGCTTTTTCTTTTTCACTTGGGAGAGTTGCAGTCATTCCAACAATTCTGGCAGAAGAATTTTCAAATCGTTCTGCAATTCCTGAATAAGCATAGTCACCAACAGTCCTGTGAACTTCATCAAAGACTACAAGGTTGAACTGTTGTGGAGATACAATTTGTCTATCTAAATCATTTTTTGTAATTTCTGGAGTCGCACAAATCACACTATTATTCCAAAGTTTAGTTCGTTTTTGAATGGAATCTTCTCCAGTAATTAGCGAAACATCCTCCAAGGTAAGATTTTCTTTTAGAAATTCATAATGCTGATTTACCAAAACTCGGGTTGGAGCCAAAAACAAAATTCCGCCTGTTCCTTTTGACAGATATTCTGCAATTACCTGTAGCGCAACAGCAGTCTTTCCAAGACCTGTAGGCAAAACAACAATACAATTTTCTTCAATAGCCTGATTTGCAAGATTTACCTGATAGTCTCTTTTCTCTATGGAATTTGTTTGAACATACTTTTTCTCAATATATTGAGTCAATCTACAAAGAGAAATCAGAATTTATTGATTTTATGCTTTCGTATAGTAAAATGCTAGCCATTACTCAACAATCTACATACATGAAAAAATTCTCAAAATTGTGCCTAAAATTAAGAGATTTGGGAAGTTTTTAAATCCCAAAACTATGTCTTTTGGGGTTTATGACAAACCAGTCGTGGTACCAGAATAAAGGTAAGAAAAGAAGCAGAAGTAAGACAAGATAGGTAAGAATCAACTTTCAGGGAAATAAAGGAAAAAAATTACCACTAATTGAAGTGTAGAAAAAAGAAAATTTAAAAAAACAGGATTATTCCAGTTTTTTCTTGGCTTTGTTAATCATTGCAATCTCTTCACGGAGATGTTTTTTCAATACACGTTCGTGATCTTTTTTGTGAACGCTGTATGCTTTGTTAAGAGTCTGTTTTGTCTTTGCTCTTTTTACAGCATTTTGAAATTTTTTATGAATGACATTTACTTCAGATGTATAGCTAGCCATCAAAATAAGATTTGCAGAGATACTAAAGAAGTTTGTGCATATATCATTCATAGGATCAGAATTTAGTTTCACTATGATCGCAAAATGAATTTCAGTTAACGCGATCCATATATTGAACACACAAACAGAATTTGTATGAGTAGTTCTTTTGAAAGACCAAACTGGGATGAATACTTTATGCTTCAAGCAGAGTTGGCAAAACTTCGCTCAAACTGCATGACAAGACAAGTTGGTGCAGTAATTGTTAGAAACCACAGACAGTTAGCAACGGGATATAATGGAACTCCTCCTGGAATCAAAAATTGTTTTGAAGGCGGATGTAAAAGATGCCAACTCAGAATGGAAGGAAAAATAGAATCAGGGGCATCACTTGACAGGTGTCTTTGCAATCACGCAGAGGCAAATGCCATTATGCATTGCGCAATTTTGGGAATTGAGGCAGGAGTAGAAGGGGCAATACTCTACACTACATTTGTTCCATGCCTGGAATGCACTAAGATGGCAATAACAATTGGAATTAGAAAATTTGTTTGCCTTGACTCTTATCCAGAAACTGACTTTGACTTGTTAAAAGAGGCAAGCGTGGAAGTGATTCAACTAGACAAAAACAAGATGGCAAAATGGGCAAAAGAACTAGTAAGCAAATACGAGAATTCTGTGTGAGAAAATGCAAGTAAATCTAGCACAAACTGAAAAAATAGAATCAATGCCACCATCGATGTTGGTCTCAGCTGCATATGACAACAATTCAAAATCAGCTATTTTGAAATTCTATGAACCAAAGTCCCAAAAACTATTCTTATGGAGAGACGAAACAGGCCACAAGCCTTATTGTTATTCAAAATTATCGCCTGATGAATTAGATTTTCTTCAGGAAAGAGAAGACGTTCTTGAAATCAAGACTGTTCAGCGATATGATCTGATAAAAGATAAAGAAATAGATGTGTCAAAGATTACAGTAGCAGATCCTCTGGCAATAGGAGGAACAACAGGTGACAAAAGTATCAGAAACGTTATTGAAACTTGGGAGTCAGATATCAAATATTATGAGAATTATCTTTATGACAGAAAATTAATTGTTGGAAAATATTATGAAATCAAAGAGAGAAAAATAAAACAACACGATTTAGAAATTTCAGATGAAGTAAAGCTTGCACTGAAGAGTCTGTTATGGGATAAAGTAGACAATGAGAGCATGGTAGATAATGAACAATTCAAGAAGTTCATTTCTGAATGGGCAGACTTACTAAATCAACCCATTCCAAAAATAAAGAGACTCAGTATAGATATTGAAGTTGAAGCAGAAGTTGGGCGAATTCCAGATCCAAAAATTGCAGAAAAAAAAGTAACAGCAATTGGACTCAAAGGCTCTGATGGGTTTGACAAGATTTTTGTGCTTAGAACAGAAGGAACCGAAGAAGGAGCTAACGAACTAGAGCAAGGAATCAAGGTTATCTTTTATGATTTAAACAAAGAAAAAGAGATGATACAAGACGTATTTGAAATTATTAAAGAATTTCCATTTGTTGTAACATATAATGGGGACGAATTTGATTTACCATATCTTTACAACAGGGCCGAAAGACTTGGAATCAAAAATTCAGAAAACCCCTTTTACATGATGAGGGATTCTGCAACACTAAAAGAAGGAGTTCATCTTGATTTGTATAGAACTCTTTCAAATCGTTCATTTCAAATCTATGCATTCAGTCAAAAATATA
>JAOTZM010000069.1 GCA_029861345.1 Candidatus Nitrosopumilus sp. | reverse complement strand
AACTTGATGAAAGGTGCAGCAGGTTCTGCCGTTCAAAACATGAATGTAATGTGCGGTTTTGATGAAATGGATGGACTAAGATATACCCCACTAACTCCTGTTTAGAAATGATCACAATCAAAATTGGCGGCAGTGTAGTAGATAATTTACACCCATCTACAATTACAGACATTAAAAAAATAGCACAATCAGAGGGATTAATTTTAGTTCATGGTGGAGGAAAAGAGGTTACAAAAGTTTGTGAGCAGCTTGGAAAAGAACCAAGGTTTGTAACATCTCCCAGTGGAATCAAAAGTAGATATACTGACAAAGAGACAGCGGAGATTTTTACAATGGTAATGTCTGGAAGAATAAACAAGACAATTGTTCAGATGCTTCAGAAAAATGGTATTAATGCAATTGGTCTTTCAGGAGTGGATGCCAAAATTATCGAAGCCGACAGAAAAAAGAAGCTTCTCATAGTTAATGAAAAAGGCAGAAAACAGGCAATTGATGGGGGTTATACTGGAAAAATTAGAGAAATAAACTCGGAATTCATCAAATCACTCTTAGATCAAGGGCTTACACCTGTTATTTCACCCATAGCAATTAGTGAAGAATCAGAATTTCTCAATGTTGATGGAGATAGGGCTGCAGCATATGTGGCAGGCAAAGTAGGTAGTGACAAAGTATTATTCATTACAAATGTTGATGGATTGTTAATGGATGACAAACTTGTTTCAAAGCTTTCATTAGCAGAAGCAAAAGAAATCAGACCAAAAATTGGACCGGGAATGGAGAAGAAAATTTTAGC
Source organism: Candidatus Nitrosopumilus sp. (assembly GCA_029861345.1). Taxonomy (GTDB): domain Archaea; phylum Thermoproteota; class Nitrososphaeria; order Nitrososphaerales; family Nitrosopumilaceae; genus Nitrosopumilus. Next base: position 7,409 of record JAOTZM010000069.1, on the reverse strand, counting down.
ATCTACAGAGGCATTAGATATGGGTGTCAAAGAAGCATTGATTGCAAACGGCCAGAAAGAAAATCCCATATCTTCTGCAATTGCACATGATAATTGTACGGTGATTCAACATGAGTGAAGATCAATTTATGGGAAATCTCTATCAGAGATTTCCAGTTACAATTGAAAAGGGAGTGGGATCTCATGTATGGGATATCGATGGAAAAGAATACATTGACTGTATGGGAGGATATGGAGTCGCACTAGTAGGTTATCAAAATCAAAGAGTCAACAATGCAATAAAAGAACAAATTGATAAAATTATTACTGTTCATAGTTCACTATACAACAAAACAAGAGAAGAGTTTTTGAAAACACTTATGGGATTAGCTCCAAAAGGACTTACACAAGTTCATCTAAACAATAGTGGAGCAGAAGCAATAGAGGCTGCAATAAAGTTTGCAAGAAAGTTCACTGGAAAAAAAGGAATGGTTGCAATGAAAGGCTCCTACCATGGAAAATCATTTGGGGCTTTATCATTAACATTTAATCCAAAATACAGAAAAGCATTCCAACCACTTGTTGAAAAAGTTTCTTTTGCATCTTTTGGAGACATTGAATCTCTTCGTTCAGTTATTGATGAGGACACAGCTTTTGTAATTTTAGAACCAATTCAAGGTGAAAGTGGAATTATTGTTGCGCCAGAAGGGTTTTTGCAAGAAGTAAGAAAACTTTGTGATGAAAAAGGAATTCTGTTAATTTTTGATGAAATACAAGCGGGCTTGGGTAGAACAGGACGATTATGGGCATGTGACCATTGGAATACTGCACCAGACATTTTGTGTCTGGCAAAAGGAATTGCGGGAGGAGTGCCTATGGGTGCAACTCTTGTAAGACAGAGCATTCTAGCTTCAATGAGCAAAGGAGAGCATTCCTCAACATTTGGTGGGAATCCAATATCTTGCGCTGCAGGAACTGCAGCTCTCAAAGCTTTAACAGAAGATGGATTAATCGAAAATTCTGAGAAGATGGGGAAAATTTTCAGAGAAGGATTAGAGAAACTAAAAGAAAAACATACCATAATTAGAGAAATTCGTGGAAAAGGATTAATGATAGGAATAGAGATGAAATTTGAAGTCAAGAACATCCTAATGGGATTGATAAGAGAAGGAGTTCTAATGTTGTACTCTGGAAGAAACATACTGAGAATTCTTCCTCCATTAGTAATATCAGAGGACGACATAACAAAAGTTTTACATGCTCTTGATTCTGTACTAACTATAGAGGAGCAGAAACACAGTGTACCGAGATAAAATCGATGAAAAAATTATTGGGTATTTAAAAGAAGATTCCAGGGGATCATTTGTAGACATTGGTAAAAAACTAAAGCTCTCTGAATCAGCAGTAAGAAGAAGAGTTAAAAATTTAATAGAAAACGGAACTATCAAAAAATTTACTTTAGAACTTGGCGAAGAAAACGCAACCAGCGCAATTGTTTTAGTTTCAGTGGATTCTACAACCGACACATCTAAAGTTTCCTCAAAACTAGCTAAATTAGAAGGAGTAAAAACAGTTTATGAGATTACAGGCCAGTATGACATTACAACTATTATCAGTGCAGCAAGCATTGCAGAAATTAATAGTACTATTGATGCATTAAGAAAAATTCCAGGAGTAGTTGATACCAATACTGTTATTATTTTGAGAAAAATAATCTAAAAACGACATTCGTTTCATAATTTCAAATCAAAACTAATTTAGGATCATTATTAATCATTATCAACGAATTTAGTACGAATATGTTTATATCATCAATTTAAGTTAACGATTTCACTAATGAAAGATCCGAATCACTATGCAAACATCTACAATGCGTTTGACAAAAATCCAAAGAAGATCAGAGTCTTAGATAGTACATTAAGAGAAGGAGAACAACATCCAGGGGTTTCCTTTACAAATAAACAAAGAATTCAGATTGCATGGATGTTAGATTATTTTGGCGTAGATCAAATTGAAATTTCACCAGTCGTATCAAATGATCATAAAGAAGCAACTAAGACTATAATCAAACAAGGATTAAATGCAGATATTGTTTCTCATGGACGAGCTCTTAAAGGAGACATTGATATTTCATTAGATTGTGATGCAAAATGGTGTGCGGCATATTTAGGCATTTCAGATATTCATCTAAAAGACAAACTACGAATTTCAAGAGAAGAAGCACTTGAGAGAGCAGTGGGAACTATCGAATATGCAAAATCTCATGGTCTTAAAATTAGATTTACAGTAGAAGACGGAAGTAGAGCAGAACCTGAATTTTTACTCAAAGTATGCAAGGCAATTGAGGAAGCAGGTGTCGATAGAATCAGTCTTCCAGATACAGTGGGAATTTTGCGTCCAATTGGAATGTACAATTTTGTAAAGAAAGTAAGAGAAGTAGTAGACGTACCATTAGATGCCCATGTTCACAATGATATTGGATTTGCAGTAGCGAATGCATTTTCAGCGTGTGATGCAGGAGCTGATCAAATTCATACCACTATTGACGGTATTGGTGAAAGAACAGGAATTCCACCTCTTGCCGAAGTAGCAGTGGCACTTACTTATCTATACAAATCTACAAATGATTTCAGACTAGATATGCTACTAGATCTATCAAGATTAATTGAAGAATATACCTCTATCAAACCATATGACTCAAAACCAATTGTAGGATCAGCGGCATACAAACACAAAGCAGGGACACACCTTGCAGCAATTCTCAAAAACCCTGCAGCCTATGAACCCATTCCACCAAGAGCAGTTGGAAACAGAAGAAGAATTGTCTTTGGAGAATTGGCAGGGAAGACAGGAGCTGCCTATTTAATGTCATTGTTAGGCCTTGAAAAAGATGATGAAGGCGCAAAAGCAGTTGCAGCTGGATTGAAAGGTCTTAGAATGGGCGACCTTATCGAAATACCCCTAGAAGATAGACTTGAAAAAAAGATAATTAACGATAAATAGAGAGGAATAATGAGGGAAAAACATGTCAAAATGTGAGGAATGTGATGCAGATATTTCCATACCAAGTGATGCACTTGAGGGAGAAATTGTAACATGTCCTGAATGTGGAGCAAGTTTTGAATTAGCAAAAGGTTCAGACGGTTTCGATCTCAAGCCTGCCCAAACGGTTGGCGAGGATTGGGGGCAGTGAGTCCTGACGTTACTATTCTTTATGATACCATCCGTTGGGAAGAAAAAGCTCTTCTAGAGGCAGGAAAAAAAAACAATATCAACATACAGATGGTTGATTGTAAGAAACTAGCATTAGATTTAGAAAAAAAGCCTGAAGATTATGGCGTAGTTATTCAGAGATGTGTAAGTTACTATAGAAACTTGCATTCAACTGCAGCCCTTGAAGGACTTGGAGTCAAAGTAATTAACTGTCTTAATACAGGAGTTTTTGCAGGAAACAAATTATTTACACATATGCTACTAAAGAAATTTGGTGTGCCAACACCAGATGCAGTAGTTGCTTTTTCAAAAGATGCGGCTCTGCAAGCATTAGAAACAAATGGATTTCCTAAAGTAATTAAACCAACAGTTGGCAGTTGGGGCAGATTAATTTCAAAATTAAACGATAAAGATTCAGCCGAAGGGATTATTGAAAGTAGAGAAAATATGTACCCGATATACCAAATTCATTACTTGGAAGAATTTGTAAAAAGACCACCAAGAGACATTCGAGCTATAATGGTAGGAGATAAAATAGTTGCAGCAATTTATAGAACGTCAGGAAATGGTAATTGGAAAACAAATATGGCACTTGGTGGAACAGCAGAGCCTTGTAAGGTTACACAGGAAATGGAAGAAATGTGTATCAAGGCAAAAAATGCAATTCAGGGGGATATCGTGGGGGTAGATTTGATGGAAAGTGATGAGAAAGGATTAGTTGTCCATGAGGTTAACAATACAACAGAATACAAGAATACAGTCAGGGTATGTGAAGTAGACATTCCTTCTTTAATGCTGGATTATGCACAAAATATAGAAAAGTAAGAATTGGACACTCATTTTACAGTCACATCAAGATTTGCAGTGAAGATGCTTGAGAAAGCCCTCAGACTTTACACACCATCACTCAGCGAAAAACCTATGGCTGAATTTTTAGCTGACAAATGTGACGATTTAGGATTTGAAGATATTCAAATCGATGAAGTAGGAAATCTCATAGCAAAGAAAGGATCTGGTTCACCAAAAATTATGTTATGTGGACATATGGATGTTGTTCCAGGAAAAGTCAAAGTTAGAAAAGAGGGAGATTCACTCTATGGCCGTGGAGCATCAGATGCAAAAGCACCATTAATGGCAATGCTGTTTGCTGCAGCATCAATTCAAAATAATAATGGAACTATAATTTTTGTCGGAGCCGTAGATGAAGAAGGAAACGCTACAGGAATTAAAAATCTTGTCAAGAAAGAGATGGATATGGATTATGCAGTTTTTGGAGAACCAAGTGGAATTAAACAAGTTACAATTGCATACAAAGGAAGATTGGCAATCAATCTCAAAATTAGTGTTGAGAACAGTTCTCATGCAAGTGCGCCATGGCTTTCAAAAAACGCAATTGAAGAATCAATGATATTTGCAAAAGAACTAAGAGAAAGATTAGAAGCAGACCAAGAAGACAAAACTAAAGGAATGTTGTTGACTGTAACTATGACTGAAATTAAAGGAGGGACCAGTCACAATGTAACTCCAAAGGAATGTGAAACTATTTTTGACATTAGAATTCCAGTAGACCTAAACTGTAAATCCATTGAGCAAAAGATTGCAACACTAGTAAAAGAAATTGCACAAAAAAGAAAAGTTGAGGCATTTTATTCAATTCTTGATGAAACCGAGCCATTTGAAGCACCTCATAATTCGCCATTAGTTAGGGCATTTACGCTTGGAATTATGGAAGTAGAGCATTCAAGACCAACTCTAATCAGAAAAACAGGGACTGGAGACATGAATGTTCTTGGAAATCAGTGGAACATTCCTGTCGTCACATATGGTCCAGGGGATCCTCATGAGGCCCATACAATTGACGAGAAGGTTTCAGTTAAAGAATATCTAAAAGGAATAGAGATCCTCAAAAAAACTCTACAGCACTTAAAAAGACTTCATGATAGAAAGATGCGGTAATGCTTTGGTTTGTAGGTTTAGGAATTTCAGGATTCAAATCAATTCCTAATGAAGCACTAGATGTCTTATCAAAGGCAGATATTGTCTATCTTGAACAATTTACCAGCCCGATTGGAAAATATGATTTAGCCAAAATCAAAAACGCTACAAAAGGAGAATTCAAAGATGCAAAGAGATGGCTAGTAGAAGATGGGAATGAAATTCTAAGAGAGGCTAAGAAAAAGAGAGTTGTTTTGTTATCCTATGGAGACCCATTCATTGCAACCACACACATTGAATTAAGAACAAGAGCAATTGAAGAAAAAATAAAAACACATTCCGTTCATGCTTCATCATCGCTTACTTCAATGATAGGAGAGTGTGGTCTGCATTATTACAAAGTGGGAAGAATTGCAACAATAATGAGCGAAATGAAATCGCTTACAACACCATATTATGTAATTTACAAAAATATCATTGAAGGAAATCATACTGTGCTTCTCTTAGAATACAATCAAGACAAAGATTTTTTCTTAGATCCTAAAGACGCACTAAATGGACTGTTAGAGACAGAAAAAGGACAGAGAAGAAATGTAATCAATTCATCCACATATGCGATAGTCGCATCAAGAATTGGATTTAAGGATCAAACAATTGTTTCAGGTAAAATATCTAGCTTGAAGAAAAAAAAATTTGGAAATCCACCACATACAGTAATCATTCCAGGCAGATTGCACTTTACTGAATCAGATGCCTTGAAGATATTAGGAGAATGTATTGAAAAGCCTTATGATAATTCAGAAAAGACAAAAAAGATTTCAAAACAAATGATGGAAAAGTATGTTCCTATGATCAGAGAAGCACTTGAAGAAGTGGAACCACACTACAAAGATCAAAAAGAATTTCAAGTAATTTTAGAAAATGCAGAATTGTATATACAAGATGCAGAGAAATTCCTAGAAGACGGTCAGGAGGAGGTAGCTATTCTAAGTATTGGATATGCAGATGGTCTGATAGATGCATTGAGATTGGCAAAAGGCCTTGATCCTAAGATGTAATATTTAGCGATGAATTAAAGAAGGGTTTACAAATAAGAAGAATGTTGGAATTAATTCAAAAAGAAATCCTTTCTGCGATATATACAAGCCAAATTACCGGAAAATCATCATTTGCAATAATTAAGGAAAAAAGCATGCTTTCAACAGATGAAATTAACTCTAAGCTCGATATATTAGTCAAAAACCAACTGGTAAATGAAGACAGAAATACTTTAACTGAGCTTGGGCGAAGTTCATTAAAGGTGGTACTTGCTGGAGGAGTTTTTGACATCATCCATCCTGGCCACATTTACACGCTAAATGCAGCAAAGGTATTAGGAGATGTTCTAGTGGTGGTCGTAGCAACTGATAGTACATCTATAAAGATGAAGAAAAGAAGACCACTACACACGCAAGAACAGAGACAGGAATTAGTAAACTCACTTTCGATGGTAGATTTATGTTTAATTGGACAGGAAGATGATATTTTTAAAACAGTTAATCGTGTGAGACCACAAATTATTGCTTTGGGATATGATCAAGTTCATCAGGAAAAATTTATCATAGATGGATGTAAAAAGATAGATCTTAAAGCAGAAGTTGCAAGATTGCAATCTCCAATTCCTGAAAGTTCTAGTTCAAAAATAGAAAAGGAATATGGAGAAGCAATACATGGGATTTAGGTATTAATTGGAATCTTGATTGAAACTTTTGAGCCATCTTTTAGTTTTCCAGTTTTACGCATACAAATTTCAGATATTAGCTCAATTATAGAATCACCATGATGAGTTCGCTCAAGAATGATCAATTCACAATTAATTGAATTGTTAAGTTTTGCAGGAAAACATTTAACCCAACCATATGTCCTCTTACCATCTGAAAAACTCTTAATTTTAATACCTTCTAATGTTTCAAATTGTTTAATTGCTTCTTGTTGGATTTTTTGATCTAGTCTAACATTAAGAGTTCCCGGAAATGGGACATATCCGATTTTTGTTTTGAATTGTTTTGTATATTCTTTTAATGCCATATAGTATGCACCTTCACCCATCCCAGAAACCAAAGTTCCTTTTAGCTCTACATGAGAAGGAGAAGAATTAAGACTTTTTTGTAAAATAGCAGAAAGTTTTACCATTTCAGAGAATCCTTTTGGAGTAATTTTTACTGAAATGTTTCTTCCTGTAATGATTCTTTCAATGAATTGATTTTGTTCTAATTCAAGGATATGTTTTGAGGCAGCTTGTT
>JAOTZM010000172.1 GCA_029861345.1 Candidatus Nitrosopumilus sp. | reverse complement strand
GGGGGATGGTAATTGATATGTTTCAATTCCTGTATCGAAAAAAGCAGATTGTCCACAAAAGGTACAATCCTCACTACATGCATTTTTTTTAATATTGTTTAACTGCTCTACATCTACCTTATCACCATTAAAATCTCGCGTTATCTCATTAGCACATCTTGCTAAATCTTTTAGATTTTCATCTGGAATATTCAGTAATTTTTCAGCAGCTTCCGATGAAATCCCAATTCCGGAGAATACTTTTTCCTGACACTCTTTAATGAATTCCAGGGCATTCATAGTAATTATCACCATTTATTCCATTAATAATATTATTGGAAAGGTTAACCTTGACAGGTAGGGGGGGTTAACAGTCAAACTACCTGTGATCTTGCAGATTTTATTGTCTTAATGGTCCTAATTAGGAGCAAATCAAGCTCTTTTTCTGAAATTGCAAGGGGAGGAACTAGCATGACTATATTTCCCAAAGTTCTAAGATAGATTCCTTGTTTTTTACCCTCTTCAAAAAATATCTTGTTGATTGATTTTTTAGGATGAATTGGGGTCTTTTTCTTTTTATTGGTGACTAGTTCAATTCCCATCAACATTCCTCTATGCCTAATGTCTCCGACAATATCAATTTCTGAGATTTCTTGATAGAATTTTTCAAATACTCTAGATGTTCTTTGAATTCTTTTGATCAAACTATATTTTTGATACATTTTGAGATTTTCATTAGCAACAGCTGCGGCAATGGGATTCCCTGTGTAGGTATGTCCATGAAAGAGATGCTGCCAATCATTAAATTCACCTAAAAAGGAATCATAAATTTTCTTATTTGTTAGGGTAGCTGCCATAGTTAGATACCCACCTGTCAACATCTTTCCATATGCTACAATATCTGGAATGCTTTTTTGTTCTTCATATTGCAACATAGAACCTAATCTTCCAAAACCTGTTGCAATTTCATCTAAAACAAATAATACATTATATTTTTTACATAATTTACTAATTTTTTTCTGGAATTCTTTTGGATAAATTATGACACCTCCTGCAACTTGTGCACCGCTTTCCATAACAAAAGCTGCAATGGTATTACTTTTAGAGAATCTCTTTTCAATATTTTCTAGACATTGATTTTGATAATCTGACAAAGTAAATTTTTTAGGCAATCTATACTTGTTTGGTACTGGAAATTGAATTGTTGAAAACAATTGTTTTTTGAATTTGCCAAAAAATTGAGGTACATATCCTACTGACATTGCTCCAAACGTATCACCGTGATATCCATTTTCTACTGTAGCAATTTGAATTTTCTTTTTTTCACCAATGTTCTTCCAATATTGTAATGCTACTTTGATTGCAATCTCCATTGCTGATGAACCATTATCAGAATAAAAGACCCTGTGCATTCCAGGTGATATTTTTACAAGGTTTTTTGCCAGTCTTTCAGCAGGCTCATTTGTAAGATTAAACAAGGAAGAGTGTTGCAGTTTTTTGCTCTGATTTGTAATAGATTTTACCAGTTCTGGATTGGAGTGTCCCCAGACGTTACACCACATAGATGCGACTGCATCAAGCATTTTGTTGCCTTTGGAATCTGTTAACCAAACTCCCTTGGCACTTTTAATCTCACTAAATTTATCCCATTCTTTCATCTGCGTATTTGGATGCCATACAAAACTAGTATTCCTCAAGTGGTATCTGTAATCCTTTTGTTCTTAATAATTAAACGATAAGTATTCTTAATAATTAACTAATTAAATCCAACAAAATATAGTGGCTTTGCCTAAAAAATCCATTTTACGTCTCTTCCCCATAATCACCATACTGGAAATATTCTGGCTTGTACCAAGTACTTGCAGAGTTGTAAAAGTCACATTTGTAATTCATTGGTTCCATTCTTTCCCTTTCTGCATCCAAAAACTCTCGTGTAATTAGTCATGCCGGTACTGCCATTAATGCCGGAATCTCATGAATCTCTTGCATGTCTTCAGAATATTCGATTGTTGCCAAAGTATTTTTTGTTAAATGGAATCTTTACTGAATAATTAACGCAAATACCTTTGCATTGAGAACTCACTACGACCTGGCCTCCTGAGAAGTTTCTTTGTTTTGTTTCTCAAGATTAGAAATCATTTTTTTGCAAATGAATTCTAATCAGCATATACAAAACTTTCAAACATTTCATCTGTTTGTAAAAATCTATTATTGTTTCCTTCTGGCGTAATATTTCTTGGTATAAAAAATTAACAATCAAAAAATATTGTAAAAAAAATAGAGCTACTAAAATTTATCTAATCTATTTTCAACCTGTGATTTAATATATGATAATTGTAAACTATTGTTTCCTAGGAGAAAAAAGTAGTTTACTGTGCTTTTTTTAATTCTGTTATTGTGGCAAAAAGCTCCTTTAACTTTATAGGTTTTCTGATTATTCCAGTCACACCACGTTCAATGAGTTCTTTAATTTCATCATCAGTTATTGAAGCGGCTGAAAAAATCCAGATAGTTTTCTTCTTCAATAAGTTATTTTTCTCAAGATCGTTAATTACCTCCAGTCCAGAAATTTCAGGCATGGCAATATCCAATAGAATTGCATCCCATTCTTCATTTTTAATTAATTCAAGACCCTCTTTGCCGTTAGTAGCAGTCCTTACTTTGTGCCCTTTTACCGAAAACACTTTGGTTAAGAGCTTAATTATGTCCAGATTGTCATCAACAACTAGTATATTCATATTTAATCAAGCGGTATACTGAAATAAAAAATTGCCCCTTTCCCAATATCACTTTCTACCCAAATCTTTCCTCCTAGACCCTCGACAATTCCTTTGCATATTGCCAAACCAAGACCTGTACCCCCATGTTTTCTGGTATGAGATGTATCTATTTGATAGAATTTTTTGAAAAGTAGTTTTTGATTTTCTTTAGATATGCCAATGCCGTTATCTTT
>JAOTZM010000068.1 GCA_029861345.1 Candidatus Nitrosopumilus sp. | reverse complement strand
CAAGAATATAAGTAGGCAAATTAGTTTACGAGCATGCCACTTAAGCGTGCAAGTAGAGGTCGTACCAAAGGAGGAAAAGGTTCCTCAGGGGTTGTCCAGTGTACAAACTGTGGACAGACAGTTCCAAAAGATAAAGCCAAGAAGGTCACCTCAAAATTAAATCTAGTTGAGCATACTTTGGCAAAAGAACTACGAGCACAAGGCGCATACATTGCTTCACCAACAGTTTTGAAATGGTATTGTATTTCATGTGCAATTCACTTTAAAATTCTCAAAATTAGATCTGCAGATAATAGAAGAAAACGAGGAAAACTTCGATAGTACTATTCTCGAATATTTTTAGTAGTAACAATCATTCTTTGAATCAAAGTAATTCCAGCAATAATTACAACAATTACTACTGCAGGTTCTATGTAACCAATAATTCCAATAATTGCTATTACCAAAAGCCTTTCTGCTCTTTCACCAATACCAACTCCTTGAAGTTTTACATTAATAGCATCAGATTTTGCTCTGGCATAGCTGACTAGCAATGACAAAGTGATTGCAAGTAATACCAAGTAAGGTTCGGCATATCCGCCAATCAAAATTCCCAAAAAGATTGCAACTTCAGCAATTTTATCAAACATAGAGTCCAAATAAGATCCTTTTACTGAGGTTTTACCAGTGACTCGTGCTACTTGTCCATCTACCATATCAAAGAATCCTGAAACAAGCAACAAAATTCCTCCAATTACTAATCCAAACTCAATTCCTAGCCCATACACCACTGCAGAAATTAATGCAAATGCAAGACCAACAGAAGTCCAAAAATTTGGGGACAGTCCTGTAGATGCAAATCCTCTTCCAATCTTTTCAAGTGCAGGACGGAGAGTCTCCCTCAGATTATTTAACACGTGATAATCCCAACACCACTATCTAATAAAGTGAGTAGGAGTAAAATTGAAGTAAATTAGAGTCAAAATTTACAAGACTAGCCTCATCATAAATGCAAACTGGTTTCTCATCAAAAAAATTCAGGGTTTGATTCAGAAATACGATTGGACAAAGATATCAAAATGGTGATTTTCATTGATTTTGCGATAGATTCATTGCAATCAAAGTAGATATGATTTTGGCTGCAAGAGATGCAGTTGAACCATTATCATGGTATGGGTTAAGTTCCACAATATCAACACCCATAATCTTGGTTTCATCAAAGGAGTGGATCAAATCAAATAATTCTCTAGATGTGATTCCCACGGCTTCAGGATTGCCTACACCTGGAGCAAATGCGGGATCTAATACATCAAGATCAAAACTAGAATAAATTGTATCAAAAGTAGATACGTAATCTTTTAAGAGTTGAGGTCCTTTCCCTTCTCGAATCTGTCTATCAGAAATTGTTTTGATGTTGTTTTCTTTTAGGAACTCCAACTCTTCTTTTACAAATGCCCTAGCTCCTACATGTAAAATATTTTCAGAGCCTCTGTCTTCAACAATTCTTCTAAGGTATGATGCATGGCTTAATTTGATATCTGCAAATTCATCTCGTAAATCATAGTGAGCATCAAATACAACATAACCTGTTTCTTTTGGAAAACTCGTATAGGTTCCATAAGTTATTGAGTGTTCACCACCCAAAATGAATAGTTGCCTTTGTTTTGCGATAAGTTCGGTAGTGATTTTTTTTACCATATCAATCATTTCAGAGGCTACAACAGTATGACGAGTGTTGCCCAAATCTTCAATGTTTACAGTCTCTAAATCTACTTGTAGTTCCGGATGAAAAACTTCAATGTTATTAAATGAATCACGAATCGCATCAGGTCCAAATCTGCAACCAGGTTTGTAAGAATGAGTGGCATCAAATGGGATGCCAAATACAGTTGCTACAGGCTTGGAATCTTCATCAGAGCTGGTGATCAACGGATTTTTGTTCATGTATAAATCAAGAAAGCTCATAGGTTACACCATTAGTTGGGGTCTCTTTGAGAGATATTTTGGTAAATTCAAACCGGTAAAGGGTTTTCCTTTTGTTTGTTCATTTATTTCCTTTAAGAAATCATCAAAGGGCAATTCTCTGACATTGCCTGTTTGTCTGTCACGTATGCTAAGATTTTCAGAGTTTGCTTCTTTTTCACCGATTACCAAAATGTATCTTATCCATTCCTTTTCTGCTTCACGAATTCTTTTTCCAATGCTTTCATTTCTATCATCAATATCCACTCGAATGTTAGTGGTAGAAATTTTTTCAGTCAAAATTTCACAAAAGCCATAAAATTCTTCTTTTAGCGGGATGACTCTAACTTGTGTTGGGGCCAACCATAACGGGAATTGGGGCTTTCTCCCTTCTTTGGAATCTTTTGCTGCCTTTTCCAATAATACGTAAATTATTCTTTCAATTGCACCGCTAGGAGAATTGTGTAAGATTACAGGATGGCGCATGTTATTATTCTCATCGACAAATTCTATTCCATATCTATCTCCATTCTCCACATCAATCTGGTCTGTAGAGAGAGCAGATGCCTTTCCCAGATTATCAATAAAGTTAAACTCCCATTTTAGAACAAAGTAAAAGAATTTCTCTTTCCACATTTCAACTAGTACAGGCTTACCATGTTTCTTGACTAAATTCTCAATTGCAGATTTATTTTCATTGTAAAAATCTTCAGTGAATCTAATTGCCATCTCATAATCAGACTCATCAATTCCAAGTTCGTTAAGAACGCTTTGGGACAGATCAAATCTTACCTGAATCTCATCAACTGCTTGGTCCAAGTCTTTACAGAATGCATGACAATCAGGCATAGTAAATGCTCTTAGTCGTCTTAGACCAACAAGTTCGCCGGATTGTTCTCTTCTAAAACTATACCTTGTAAGCTCGTAGAGTTTGTATGGTAAATTTTTGTATGACATTTGGAATTGATTAGCCATTAAAAATTGTCCAAAGCAAGCAGCAAATCTCAAAAAGAGTTTTTTTCCTTCTGAATTAATGTTGTATTGTCTTGCTGGAAATCTGTTAAAGTAACTAACCATACTTGGATGTTCTGAATCATACATGATTGGAGTTTCAACTTCATAACCTCCGTATTCTTTCACTCTATCAGTAACATAGCGTTCAATCAAAGATTTAATCAGACGGCCATTTGGAAAGAACCGCATATTGCCCGAATCTGAAGCTGGTTCATAATCTGCAATTGCCATTTTCTTCATTAATGCAACATGTGGAGGGGGTTCATCTACACGACGTTGTTTTGCTGATTCATATTTTGCCAAAATTTCTAATTTTTTATTATTTGTAAAATCAAAATCAGCAATATTTTTCATTGCTCCATCAGGAGACATTATCTTCCAATAAGAACGAATTTTGGACTCGCCTTTTAGAGCCTCAGATGTCATTTCTTCTTCATCTTTAGAATCTGTTGAATCCTTTGTAACAACTTTGGAGCTTTCAGCAAGTGGATGCCCCTTTACTTGTATTTTATAGGATTTTGTCCAGCCAAAGGGAGAATGTGATACTTCAAGATCAGATGCATTATTTTCCATATCCTTAAGCAATGTCATTGCAATGGAGGGTTTTGCAAGATTCGAACTAAGATGAGCATATGGATAAAGTAACAATTTCTTACAACCAATTTTTTCCATAGAATTTTTTATCTGAGAAATCGCATTTTGAGCTACTGAAGAGTCATCACCATCTTCTATTGCAACAAATGCAACTACAACTTCCTCAAGTCTTTGAGTTTGAGGATTTTCAATGTCTTCGGCCAGTTTAATCTCCTTTTTTGTTGGAGTGTACTCTATACTGTCGCAGTGCAGTTGTAATATGCGCATAATTTCAAACAGAAAACATAATTGAATTAAGTGTTTACTAAAAATACGTAATACTCACTTCTTTATTTTTAACATATCAGGTAAAAGCGATCAAAAATTTTTAAAATTATTCATGCTATTGATATAAACAAATTTCTCAATAATCAATGAAGGTATCAACTCCCATTTAGAGAGAGGATTACCATTCTAAATTTTTGATTAAATGATTTTAGAATTTTTTTATTTTATTTTCTCTCTCAAAGAGATAATTGAACGTAAAATTAGTCCGGATATGCCTAAATTAGAAGTAAGGAATTCAACTGCTCTTAAAAGAGGATCTTCTCCACGAAATCCTTCGTCATAGATCATCTCAACGGAGCCCTTGTCAGTCTCAACAAAAGAAGTCATAAGAGAATATACACCTAGTTTTTCATCAATTCTTTCACAGTATAGACGCAATTCGACTTTGGAAATCATAAATTCATCTTGAGAAAAATCCCCCGAAGAGAACAAAACTGAAACATTATCAGGGGTTTTATTTACTCGCTGTGGATCATGTAGATCAACTATATTCATTTGATATCGTTACAGGTAATTCCTACATAAGTGATGTTTGCTTGAATATTCAGCAAAAAAATCAAACAGTTCTTACGTAAGTATTATTTACAGCAAAAAACTATTTTTTAAAAGTGGATCCTCACAAATTTCAGGGTAAAGATATTCCTCACATAAAATTAGATCCAAAGATGACTATAGAAGATTTAGTCAACGTGTTTGCAAGTTCAGGATTTAATGGAAGGCAGCTTGGAGAAGCAGCTAAACTCTATGCAAAGATGATCAAAGAAAACGCAACAATTTGTCTCACAGTATCTGGGGCAATGACACCAGTAGGATTTGGAGGAATCATCAAAACATTAATCGAACGAGGATTTGTAGATTGGATTGTTACAACAGGCGCTAATGTCTATCATGAAGATCATTTTGCATGGGGATTACCAGTCAAACAAGGTAGTTCAGATGTGGATGATATGAAATTGTATGAAAATGAGATTGTTAGAATAAGAGATGTGTACATCAAATTTTATGAAACATTAGAAGCAGAAGATCAAGTTATTCAGAAAATGTTTGGAGAAGATTTTCCAGATAAACCATTTACAACTGCAGAATTTTGTAATTTAATGGGGAAGATTAGTAAAGAAAATGCAAAACATCCTGAAAAAAGTTTCATTACAACTGCATACGAATATGATGTTCCAGTATACATTTCAACAATTAAAGATTCTTCACTAGCATTGAACTTGGCTGTTCATAGACTACGAGACAAAACATACAATCTAGATTTTGTTAGAGAAATTATTGAGCAGGCAGCGATTCTCTATGATTCAAAGAAATCAGGAATATTAGAATTAGGAGGGGGAGTCCCAAAAAATACAGCACAGCAGACAGGTCCTCTATTAGACCAGATTCTAAGAAGAAACGACGGAGGCCAAGATTATATTATTCAGATTACAGATGCCAGACCTGATACTGGAGGATTATCAGGTGCAACACTTCAAGAAGGAAAGAGTTGGGGAAAAGTTCAAGATGCACACAATGGAATGGTGACAGTTTATGCTGATGCAACAATTGCATTTCCAATTCTTGTATTATACGTTCTAAGTAACCAAAAAACTAGAAAACCAAAACGGCTATACAAAAAATTAGGTAAACTATATAAAAAATTGAGTGTTGATTATTTTAAAAATCCAGAAAATAAAACAAAAAAGAAAAATTAAAACTTGTCAAATCGAGCACGTTCAAGGTCTCTATCGTCTTTAGATTCTTTTTTCCATTCTTTGTAGTGATCTTTACAAAGTACTGTTTTTTTTCCTGTAGAGTTTACTCGAAGTCCAGCATTTTCAACTTTGGTAGTATTTAGAGAACGAGTACCATCTTGGTCACATCCTTCAACATTACATTTTGCACCTTTTGATATAATACCCATGCAATGAAATAATCAAGATGTTATTTATATTTGAAAAAAAATGAGTTTTATAGAAATTTGCTCAACTAGGTAATTCAAAAGTCAGTTCATCGTTTATAAGAGGAATATTTTAGTCACAGATTATGGGTGGCGCAAAAAAACCAACTGGTGGAAAACAAGATAAATCGAGTTCTAAAGAGTCAAAGAAAGGAAAGAAAGACAAAGGAGAAGGCGGGCCAAAGAAAGCAGAGATTACAGTTATGGTAAATGAACAACAAGCAATGAAAATAATTCAAAACTCCAAAGTAATTACAGTTCAAGATCTTGCAAGACAGACAGGGGTTAAAATATCAGCAGCAAATGCATTTCTAAGAGAATCTTCAAACAAAGGAATTGTAAAACGAGTTGGAGGTTATTCAGGACATCATTTGTATCAAGCCATTTCTTCATAGATACAAAATACATCGCCAGATTTAACATCCTTTAATGCATCAATATTGTCATTCAATTTTCCAATAAGAGTCATAGTTTTTGCAGATGCCACATCATTGATGAAAAAACAAATACTTCCTGATGAAGGTAAAAATGCAACATCGCCTTTTTTGAATTCTGATTTAGGTCTCTCAATTCCAGAATCAATAATAGTTTCAAAATACAAAATACTTTTTCCTAATAGATGGGCATGCCCTTCTAATGGTAAGGATCTCATTATTGTTCCAACAGTTCTTGGAGATAAATGACGTTTAAGGTCACATGAAATTTTTGTTTTTCCTCGAATTTCCAAGATCAGATGTTTTCGAGAGACAGAAGATGTACTCAATTTGTAGTTTAAAATGATTAGATTATATAACGTTTTAAGAAAATTTTGGTACTTGTCTGATGCTAAAAAAACTGGATTGTTAGAAGTTACAGAAACTGAAGAAGTTTTAGAGTTAGAACCAGAAGAAAATGCAGGACTCAATAAGGCACTGGATACTTACCGGAAATTAATTGAGAAAAAAGACGCAGTAGAACCATTAACAGAAAAAGAACAAGATGTTCTTGAAAAAAAAATTAAAGAGATTGAAGAACGAGAAGTTGTTGAAAAAGTAGAAGAACATGAGCCAGTAGAAATTCCGTGTGAAAAAGGAAAAATTTCAATTGGACCACCAACATTAACACGATTTGAAAAGGCAAGAATTATGGGTGCAAGAGCATTGCAGTTGTCCCTCGGAGCACCACCATTTATCCCAATTCCAAAAACTGCCAGAATTTCATTGGATATTTCAATGGAAGAACTTGAACAGAGAGTGATCCCAATCACAATCAGAAGAGTACTTCCAAATGGAGATTATCAAAATATCCCTATTGATTATTTTGAAAAATGAATCAATGGTCGATAAAACTTAAAAGAACATAAAATTGCTGATTGTTGAATAATGCTCATGGACGAGACAAGTGAACAATATGGTCAGGAGCAGACCAACAAGTCTGAGGATGCCATAATCAATATTGGAAATGAACCGGTAATGCAATCAGCTGTGGATGTTCTATCAAGACTAGGGAAGGACACTCAAGTTATGCTAAGAGCAAGAGGAAATTCAATCCCAAATGCAGTAGCAGTTGCAAATATCATTACAGAAAAAATGCTAAAAGGCAATTCCAAAGTTCAAAAAATTACATTAGACACAGAATCAGCTGCAGGCATTGGTAAGATGACATCAACTATCGAGATAGTTTTAAATAAAATTTAGTAAACGCTTCCAGGACCCTTAAGAAGCATGTTCTCGCATTCTTTGCATACCTGTTCATCTATGTTTGATTCTAGATTGTGATGTATCTCACAAATTAGTAAACTTGATTTTATATAATTACAAAGACCAATGAATTTTGAAAGACTGGATGGAGTATAAGCCATGTCTGATGAAAGATTCTCGCTTAGTTCTTCTATCATAACTGCAACTTGTTTTTCTGCTAAAAGTTTTGCAATTAAAGATGGGTCGCCTCTTGTTCCACGGATATAATTACTAATTGCAGCTTGAGTGACTCCAAGCATTTTAGAAATTTCATCTTCTCGAATATCATGATCTTCTGCAAGTTTTTTTGCAAGAATAGCTCGTAATGCAGGAATTAAGGTTTTAGATTCAATTTCAGCAGGTAGTAACATTAATTCTCAAGAATTCTATAAAGAATTTAAAGTTTGCAATAATGAATTGAATTTTTCAAAGGAATAACATTAGGCATAGCTATTTTAATTTCAGAGTCAGGCATTTTGTATTGGATGAAGTTTCTAAGAATCTTTACAGAGTTTTAGAAGAATCCTGTAAATCGTGTAAATCAGACTTGATTTCATTATCTGGGGGATTAGATAGTTCCATAATAGCATATTTTCTAAAACAAAGACAACCAAAAACCATTGCAGTTATTGCTGAAGATTTTGTTTCCACAGATCTTACTTACTGTCAA
>JAOTZM010000171.1 GCA_029861345.1 Candidatus Nitrosopumilus sp. | reverse complement strand
CATTGGGGTTGGGTGTTGCAAAAACTCTGGAATTAGGATACAAAAATTTTGTTCTAAGCATTGATTCGAGTATATCAATTGAAAAATTCATCAAGGAAAAAGGGGGGACTGTTCAACGATCCAAAGTAGGAGAAGCAAATGTAATTGATCTCATGTTAAAAAATAATGCTCAAGCAGGAGGAGAAGGAAGTAGTGGAGGATTCATCTTGCCGGAGTTTAATTACTGCAGAGAAGGAATCCTCACCAGCGGCTTAATTTCTTCTATGTTGGGAGATTCAAAATTCAATGAAGTTTTGGATTACATGGAAAGCTATCACCAGATTAGAGAGAAAACTGAAGTGGATTCAAATTTCCATGACAAAGTAATTGAGGAAGTGAAATCTAGATTTTCAAGAGAATATTCAGAAATAAATTCACTAGATGGAATTAAAGGAACTATTGATGAGGATAGTTGGGTGTTGATTAGAAAATCAAACACAGAGGACATCATAAGAGTTTCGGCAGAATCAAATGATGAAGAGAAATGCAAAAAAATTGTCAAAGACACATTAGGACTTGTAAAACAAAGCTATGACAAAGTTAGATGAATCCTCAATCATCAAAATTTTTCAAAGTAAATTAGGAAATAAGAAATTCGTTTCGGAAGATGTTGAAGTTTTCAATTTTGGTAAAAGCAGATTTGTGGCAAAAACAGACACCCTTGTAGAAAGTACAGATATTCCATCCAAAATGAAATTAGGAGATGCTGCAAGAAAAAGTGTTGTTGCGTGTGTAAGTGATTTTGCTGCAAAAGGTATCAAGCCACAATATGGAATTATTTCTGTGAACCTACCAAAGAATGTCTCACCTTCAGAAATCAGTGAGATTGCTCAAGGTTTTAGGAAGGCATGCAACGAATATGATATTTTAATTCTAGGAGGAGATACCAATGCAGGCAAAGAATTTGTGTTTAATGTCTGTATTTTTGGAAAAACAGACAATATAGTAAGTAGAAAAGGATCAAAGGAAGGGGATCTGATATTTGTTACAGGTCCATTTGGTTATACATCTGCGGGATTAAGTATTATTCTTGACAAGAAAAAGGGGAAAGAAGATTTTGTAAAAAAAGCTATAAAATCAGTTGTAAAACCAAAACCAAAACTCAAATTTGGGCTAAAAAATAAAAAATATTTTTCATCATCAATGGATTCTAGTGATGGACTATCGACCACCTTAAATGAAATGTCAAAACAGAGTAAAAAGAAATTCATCATTAACAACATTCCTTCCATAAAAGATTTACAAAATTTTGCAAAATCTCAAAAATATGATTTGAACACTTTAATTTTTCATGGAGGAGAAGAATACGAGTTTGTATTTACGGTTTCTTCCAAACATAGGGAAGTAATTAAAAAAAATGCTAGATTGCTTAAAACACCGATTATAGAAATTGGATATGTTACATCAGGCAAAGGGGTTTTTCTTCAAGAGAGTAAAGATTACGTTAGTTTGAAAGATTTGGGATGGAAGCATTTCAAATAACTATTCTCCATGAGAAAAATCTCGCTCCACATTATTTGTAATACTAAATATTGTATCAGCTGGGAGAACTGAGACACATTCTTTTATCCATATTTCATCTAGATACAATAATCGTTTCATGTCATCCTCAGGAAGTTCGTCAGGATTTGAAGCAGGATATATTGTATGAATTTTATATCCTTCATTGGCAATTAGTTGACATTTTTGTTCCAGAGGCGATAAAATTGCTTCATTGATTGGAGTTAGAGACTGAAACAGTGCAGAACCTAGCAAAGCAGTTACGATCACAATTCCAATTGCCAACAGAAGAATTGATGCCATTAAAAGAATCCAGATGGCTATAGTATTTCAATAATGAGTAAATACAAACCAACTGACCAAATCAAGGCAAGGCTAGAAAATCAATGTTTTTTAAACCCTTTAAGTGGTGATTAGTCATTGTCTGAAACCGAAGTCAAAGAAGCTACAGTCGAAGTAGAAGCACCAGTGAAGGAGACTGAAGCTGCAGTTGAGGAAGTAGAATCCAAGGCTAAAGTAGAAACAAAATCACAACCAGAGACAAAAAAAGAAGGTCCTGAAAAATGGGGAATTGCACACATTTACAGTAGTTACAATAATACGATTATCCACATGACTGACCTTACAGGTGGAGAGACTGTTGCCATCAGTTCTGGCGGCATACATGTTAATGCCGACAGATATGAATCATCACCATTTGCTGCAATGAAAGCTGCAAATGCAGTTGTAGAATCTGCAAGAACTAAAGGATTCACGGGATTCCACATCAGAGTACGTGCAGTTGGTGGAGTTGGTTCTAGAGTACCTGGACCAGGAGCTCAAGCTGCCATCAGAGCACTAGCAAGAGGCGGATTTAAGATTGGAAGAATTGACGATGTAACACCAATACCTCATGATACCACTAGAAAGAAAGGTGGAAAAAGAGGAAGAAGAGTTTAGCCAGATATCTTTATTTTTACATCACAGCCTTTAGAAATAAAATAATCTGTCATAAATTCTGCAAACTTATGTGGTTGATCACTCGATCGATATTTTGCCAGCATGTCAGAAAATTTTTCTTCTATACCATTTTGTAAATTGGGTTTAAAGGCTAATTTGAAAAATGTCCAACCAAACTTTGATGAAGGCTCACTAAGAACATACCCATTGTATCCTCCTACAAGGCTTTCCATATGTGAAAGAGCTTTTTTAATTGACAAAAGATCATCGGCATAATTTTTTGTTCCAACTTCTAAAATCATACTCATTGTTGATTACCAGTACGAGAAGATGGATTACTAAGTTTGTCGCTTAAAGAAACAAATTTTCCATCTTGTTCAACATTAATTTTTGTAGCCATCCTAACATTTAGTCCAATTGATCTAAATAATGTCAACAACTTTCCTCCATCAATAATTTC
>JAOTZM010000170.1 GCA_029861345.1 Candidatus Nitrosopumilus sp. | reverse complement strand
GAATGAGCAACAAAGATTAGTTACATAAATGAAAAATATTGTAAAGGAAAAACTCCCTTGTTTAATCTAGTGGTTCTGGATGTCCTTTACCACGAAGAGCAAAACACACTACTGCTAGTGCAATTGCTATTCCTATTGCTGAGCCAAATGCGGCCATACCTGCTTCTGCCATTTGATAAAAACCCACTCTTCTGACTTTTATAACTTTGCCAATATTTTTTCTCTAAAAACAAAATATCATAATTTTTGAGTTTTATGATACTATACAAATCTACTTTGTAAATTCAAAGTGAGGTTCATTTTCTTGGCCGCTTGTCATGAGCTTAGATTGTAAAAGACATCACCGGAAACTCGCCAAGTATTAGTGTCATCCTCAAAGTAACTCCATGATTCAGGAGTGTCATCAATATTTTTCAAGATTATTTTATTTCTAAGGATAATTGAGTTTTCATCAAGAAGAGTATGTAATTTGATCCAAATTCTATCATTCCCTCAGGTCTAATCCCAATTTCACCTACTAAAATTTGCTCATAATTCATCATTGGATTAATTCTTTGAGGTATTGACAAGATTGACAAAATACCTGTGCAAAGAAGTATCATCAGTGAGTTCAGGATGAAATGAAGTTCCAATTACGTTGCCTTTTCTAATGGCAACAATTTTCTCATTAAATTTTGACAGAACTTCTACATCAGAGCCAACATCTGAAACAGATGGCGCCCTGATAAAGACTCCATTGAATTTTGGGATACCAATGGAATCCAAAGACATTTCTGCTTCAAAGGACTCTTTTTGACGTCCAAATGAATTTCTCTCTAGTTTGATATCAAGAATTTCCAAAAGAGGCTGGTCAGTTTTTCCAACAACGCGATCATCAGCAGTCCTTGACAACAAAATCATACCAGCACAAATTCCAAGTACAGGCATTCCATTTTCAATTTTTTCTTTTAGGACCTTCATTGAGCCATTTATCAAAGAGAGTTGTCCAATGGTAGTACTTTCGCCACCAGGTATTATCAAACCATCTAGCTGAGAAATATCTTCAGGTGTTTTTACATCAGCTACCTTTCCATCAATTCCCAATTCATCAAAAGCAGTTTTGGTGGATAAAAGATTCTCTTGAACATCGCCCTGTATGGATAATACTCCAATATTGATACTCATGAGGAACTACCACGTTCTTGCATACGTAATTCTAGAGTATTTACATCCAATCCCAGCATGGATTGCCTTTCATCAATCATTTTTTGAGCTTCTCTGACTTTATCTGATTCATTCCAAAAAGTAGTGGCCAAAACTATTGCCCTTGCCCTTTCTTTAGCATCATCTGCATTAAAAATTCCAGAACCAACAAAGATTCCATCACAGCCAAGTGACATTAGGTATGCAGCATCTGCAGGAGTTGCAATTCCACCGGCAGCAAAATTTACGACAGGCAACCTCCCAAGTTTTGCAGTTTGCTCTACAATATCATAAGATACTTTGAATTCTCTTGCCATTCTTACCAAATCCTGATTGTCTCCAGAATCATAAATTGACTTTATTGTTCTTAGTTCATCATTTACTTTTTTAATATGAGTAATAGCTTCTGCAACATTTCCGGTTCCCGGTTCTCCTTTTGTTCTGATCATAGATGCACCTTCCTCGATTCTTCTCAAGGCTTCAGCCAAAGATCTTGCACCATTTACAACCGGTGTTGTAAAGTCCCATTTCCAGATATGATGAAACTCATCAGCTGGAGTTAAAACTTCAGATTCATCAATCATGTCAACATCAGTCTCCTGTAGAACCAATGCTTCATTGACATGGCCGATTCTACACTTTGCCATTACCGGAATTGTCACTGAATCCATAATATCTTCAATAATTCTAATGCTTGCAGTTCGTGCAACTCCTCCAGCTTTTCTAACTTCAGATGGGAGTTTATCTAAAACCATAACAGAGACTGCTCCTGCTTCTTCGGCAATTTGGGCTTGCTCAACTGTTGTAACATCCATTACAACTCCATTCTTTAGCATATGTGCAAAGCCACGTTTAAGAGTGGATGAACCACGTAAAATATCAACATAATCAGCTTTTTCAGAAACTATACCTTTGGCATCAAGTCGTTGTCCTGATAGTGGAAGCATGATCTAAATTTTACTAGAAAGACTATTTGTACCTATTCACTAATTGAAGCAATAATCTGATCCAGTTCGGATTCAACCATTGTAACTATTGGAGGAATAAAACCCACAGTAACATTTTGTTCAGGCCAATGGATTTGATTGACTCGTCCATTAAGGCTGACTTTGACATTTGATTTCTGATATTCAGTTGCATTTTCTAAAATTGGAAAGGATTCAGATGGAATTGCTATGAAACCAGTCTCTTTGATCAGTGCTTTTATTTTGTTAAGTTTTGCTTCATCTAGTTTTGATTTAATATCAGGTTGAAGATAACCTTGTTCAGTTACAGAGTATTTCAGAGTACCATCATTTTTAATTAAAAGAATTTCAGTTTTTTGTGCTCCAGTTCTTTCTGTAACACCGTAAGAAATTTTCTTTAGTTGGTGTTTTGTATATTCAATTTCAATTTTATCAGTTGGATTTGCAGCAGAGATAGGAATTTCATTTTTCATAATTAACGGAACTGAAATTAAAAGTGCCACAATTACAGGAATGGCTCCTAATACTAAGTAAAGTGGTTTAACCATGATTGCTGAACAATTACAAATTCATATTAATTGCAAATAAATCTTGGTTAAAAGTAACTTAAAATTCAAGTCTTTATCATTGCTGCTTGTGGGGTCGTAGCCTAGCCTGGTAGGGCGACAGTGTCTACGAATAGATCACCGCTAAGGGCTCCAGAGGTAAACTAAGCTAAACTGACTCAGGGATGATGTAAGTTTGGAGCTGTAGTGACCCGTAGGTCGCCGGTTCGATTCCGGTCGGCCCCACGTT
>JAOTZM010000169.1 GCA_029861345.1 Candidatus Nitrosopumilus sp. | reverse complement strand
AAGACAAAGATTATGTCACTTACGAGTTATTCAAGACAGTTTTGTTGGATGAAGTAAGTGATGAGGATGAATGGGAAGATCTCATTGCACAACAACCATAGTCTATAATCTTTAATTTTTTTATTTTTACGTCTATCTGCGTCCATTTTTATTCCCAAAAAGGTGGGTGAATCCCCGTGAGCCCATAGAATTTTTTTATAATACCCATATCTGTCTCTAATGATTTGTACCTAAAACTAGAACACTATGAACATCTGATCTAAAAATTAACTCAGACATGAAAATTGATAATTTTTTCATAAGAAACACACGTAAGATTTTAAAAATAGCCTTGGTTCTAACTGTAGCCCAGATTGTGATTTTTACTTTGTATCTTACGTTCAAATAACAATTATTGAATTTTCTGTGAACCACTGAAATAGACAAGTTCAAATCACCGTGGTCCTGTTTGTCAAAACTTATTCAATTTTGATTACCAAAAATTTCATTAAATCATATTGAGAAATTAATTCATGTCAGAAAAAATTGAATCGTTGCTAAAAAGCGGACAGACATCATTGAATTTGGGAAATCCAAAAGAAGCTATGATATTCTATGATCAGGTTCTTGCACAGGAACCACAGCAAATAGAGGCATTACTGAAAAAAGGACACATACTTGGAAAACTAGCACGATATGAACAAGCAATTATTCACTATGATAATGTCCTATCACAAAAAGAAGGACATCTCTTAGCTTTGTTGAATAAAGGATTGGCCCATCACTACATAGGACAATACAATATTGCCATAAAATGCTTTGATAATGTTTTGACGGTTAAACCAAAAAATACCACAGCACTATACAACAAGGCATCATCCTTTGTAAAGTCTGGAAAAATTAAAGAAGGATTGAAGATCTTATCAGAGGTTATAAAATTAGATTTTTCATTTAAAGAAAAAGCTAAATTAGATATTGATTTTGAAGACATTAAAAAAACAAATGAATTCAAAGCAATAATCCACATAAGATTCTGAATCAACTAAAGAATAGTATAGCATGGAACGAGTTTAGGGGTCAAACCTAATCGACAATTCCTTCACTTGGGACTTCACCTCAAGTTTATTTCCTAACGGATTGTAATAGGAATAGTGAAGCCATCAAAAGTCTAACCAGTATACTTGCAGAACCTGAGGAAGAATCAATTGAGACAAGAATATGTAATCTTGAAAACAAACATGTAGACTGGTTGGGAAAACTTGATGACTTCTAACAAACATTTCTTTTTTGATTTAAACAATATGAAAATTAGATGAAACTAATTAGATGCAGCTAATAATTTTATATCCTTATTCTATAGAATCAGAAATAATAGTTCAGACTAATTAGCTGTTTCTAATTTTAGTATTGTTTTTAAATTCATTATTACATATGTATTCATGCAAAAGCAATCTTGCAAAACATGTGATTCAAAATTAGAAGTAGAACACAGATGCAAAGTATGTAATGAACCAACAAGATTATTTTGTCATACTTGTGGTATGGCAACTGAAAAGATTGTTCATCCTGCATGTCTAGTAATTGATCTTAATAACATGGTTCTAGAATCATATCTGCATCAAAAATAATTTTTATTCTTATTATAAGATTTAATTTTTTGAGGATTCGAGCACTTGTTTGGGGTATTTTTGGGACGCAGATGAGTTAGAAATCAAATTTCAGTCATATTTCAAAAGTTCCATTCCCAATTTGTGTACTTGACGAGACATCTTGTTTGCCAAAAGTACTACCCCTTTCTTTTTTGCAGGTTCAATTCCAATAAAACTAGAAAATCCCGCAGTGCCACCATCATGAAATAATATCTCCTGGTTATTTTGTTTTGAAACCCACCATCCTAGAGCCATCTCATCAAACTCTATACCCAGATAAGGCATCATCATATTCTTCATAAAATAAGATAATTTGGGCACAAATCTAGTAGCGTGACAGTATTTTAATTCAGAAGATATGCTAGTGTCAATAAAACCAAGATTTGTCTCTAGAAATTTTATCAGATCACTTGTGGTTGAATAAAGACCTGCTGCTCCCTCAATTGCAGGTGCTACCCAATGATTGATTTTTTTGCCAAAATAAGAATGTCCTGATGCCATTAGATTTTTGTGAGATTCAAGTAAGTCAATTCCCGTATTGGTCATGCCTAAAGCATCACAAATCTTGCTTTTTACAAGATCATCATAACTTGAATTTGTAACTAACTCAAAGATATGCCCCAATAATCCTACTGTGCCATTTGAATAATGCCATTCTGTACCAGGCTCAGTTTTTAGTTTTGATTTAGAAAAAAATCGAATCAGATCAGATTTTGTAAATTGTGACAATTCTTGATACGCATTACTTGGTCTCAATAAAGCGAAAAGATTGAAGATTATCAATTTTGTTGGAAGATTTGGTAATCCTGAAGTGTGAGTAGCAAGATGATACAAAGTAATTTTTTTGAAATCTGGAATCTTTGCAAGTTCTGGAACATATTTTGTTACAGGATCATCTTTGTCAAGTAATTTTTCCTTTTGTAAAATTGCCAAAAGTATTGAAGTAAATGTTTTTGAAACTGATGCAATTTCATATACCGTATTTTCATTTGGTGTTAATTTTGAGTCTCTTTCAATTACCCCATAGTTGAAAAACTCAGTGTTGGAGTTTTTGATTAACCCAACAGAAACTCCAGGAATGTTTCCTGAATCAGCATATTTTTTAATTATATTTTGAGCATTCAAATCTATAACCATTTTCAAGTTTTGATGACTTTTTCATTATTTGATTAACCAGATCTTGGTAGGTTCATAAAGTATTCTATTCTTAGATTCAATTCCTATAAGATTCATTCACTTAATTAGATTAGAAAACAGTTCCATGGGCTTACGGGGATTTGAACTTGTCTATTTCAGGGGTTCATAGATAATATCAT
>JAOTZM010000067.1 GCA_029861345.1 Candidatus Nitrosopumilus sp. | reverse complement strand
TTTACTCCTGCCCTAATCTTAGGATTGGGATTAATGGTTGGAATTGAACATGCATTTGAGCCTGATCATATAGCAGCAGTTGGAACGCAATTATTCAAAGGAAAATCCAAAAAAAATGGAAAAAAAACATTCTAAAATCCGCCTTTACAAAATCATCACTTGTAGGAGCTTTTTGGGGTGCAGGGCACACCACAACAATCGTAGTGATTGGATGTATTGCATATTTCTTTACAATTAATATTCAATCTGAGATCTTCTCTGGTCTTGAATTG
This sequence comes from Candidatus Nitrosopumilus sp., assembly GCA_029861345.1. Classification (GTDB taxonomy): domain Archaea; phylum Thermoproteota; class Nitrososphaeria; order Nitrososphaerales; family Nitrosopumilaceae; genus Nitrosopumilus. The sequence goes on along the minus strand of JAOTZM010000067.1, from coordinate 7,977 downwards.
ATGGTGGGAGCAATGTTAATATTTTTGGGAATTACTACCATCTGGAAAAAAAAATTAACGTTTCAACACAGACATCCACATCAGCATTCAGATGGAATTCTGCATTATGATGCTCATGAACACAATGATTCTGATCACAAACATGAACACAAATCCTATCTAATTGGTCTGATTCATGGCTTGGCAGGAAGTGGAAGTCTGATTGCTCTGGCTGCTACAACTCTTGATAATGTGGAAATGGCTTTTACCTTTATTCTTCTATTTGGGCTGGGCTCCATTATTGGTATGATAGTTGTTAGTGGTTTGATAGGATTACCTATTTTACTAACTGATAGAGTTCATTTCATAAATCGAATTTTTAGATATGGATCTGCTGCTGTCAGTCTTATCATCGGAGCAAACATTCTATTTGAGATTGGAATATTGAATAATCTGTAGTTATTCTAATTTTTTCTTATTTTACTAAATGATGCTCCAAGGATCTTCTTTCTGCTGATTTCAAGTATTTTGAAAATCATGTCAAAAATACTATCTGTTTTATTCCCTAAAATTCTAATGATTATTCCTGATTCGTCTGGAAGAATAGATGTCCCAGCAGAAACTTTTTTTGTATTTTTGATATTTTCGTTAATGGCATTCTCCAATTCAATTACGTTCTCCTTTCTAGTCAAGACGTAAACTGTTCCTGTTATTTTATAGTCTCCTAATATTCCAAAATCTTTTAATCTTTGCTTTTTTGGTTTAATCTTTGTATTTTCTAAAAATCTAATTTTCTTATCTTGGTTCTTGGAATGTGTTCTTAGGAAACATATGTCGTATTCAAAGGATTCTCCCATAGCAACTCTTCCTGGAGTTAAAATTTCTGAATAAATCAGGGTGGAATTATCGTGAACATCAAGATTCACTTTTTGATAATATCTGGAGTTCTTATATGGGATTATCTGATCAGGAATGTATTCAAAATAGCAATTTTTATCAACTGTAATGTTGAGCATTTGTGATGCGGAATTTGAGTTCATGCTATAGATTCTGGTAGCCCCTTGCGTCGTCATATGAGCGGCGGCCTTATTTTTTAATAAAATATCCGTTCTGTATCTGTCACCTTGTAGAATTCCACCAGATGGTGAAATTACATAGAGATACGCCATTCCAGGAAGTGATCTTTCAGGATAAAGTGCTCGTTGAATTTGTAATGGAACTTGAGAAAATTGCTTTGTAATGACTGTCTTTCCTGCATTATCTGTTTGAAGTTCTAAATCAAGAATACCTACTTTTCCAGATTTTCCAACTCCTAATTGTTTTACGTTAGTCTCATAAGCTCGAATTTCCCTTGGTATGTCATCTGGTGTATAATATTCTAATTTATTCAAGAATCATACCTTTTGTGTCATTGCTGATTTTGGCGGACAATCTAACAGAACATCATGAATGATATGCTCAGTTACTTTCATAACACCCTCATCAGTTTTGCAGTTGATAAATTCAAATGGTTTTTCTTTTCTAATCTTCTCTGCATCTTGTTTCATAATTTCAAGATCTGCCCCAACCATTTTTGCAAGATCAATCTTGTTGATCACTAAAAGATCACAACTCTCAATTCCCAATCCTCCTTTTCTTGGATACTTGTCTCCACCTGCAACATCAATTATGTAAATAAAATAATCTGCAAGAATGGGACTAAATGTGGTCGTAATGTTGTCTCCACCGCTTTCAATAATAATCAGATCAAGATCAGTATGTTTTGATTCCATTTCTTCTATCACCGAAAGATTCATGGAAGGATCCTCTCTTACTGCAGTATGAGGGCATCCACCTGTTGCAAGACCTATGACTAAATTTTCAGGAAGCAGTCCTCTATCAGTAGCCAAATTAGCTCTCATTCTATCTGCATCTTCTTTTGAAATCACATCATTTGAGATTATACTTACACTGTAACCCTTTTCGGCTAACATTGGTACAAAGCGTTCAATAAGCATACTTTTTCCTGAGCCAACAGGCCCACCAATACCAACTCTTGGAATATGAGTCATGATAAAAAATCCTATTTTTATGTAATAAACATTTTAGAATCCATCTTCTCATGCGACATCTGAATAATGTCTATTTGAGGAGCAAACTGCCACATTTCCAAAAGTGATTTGTTTGAATATTCTTTGATGATTTGACTAATGATTGGTTTGATGCTGTGAATGATTTTTTGACCTTCAAAATGCTGAATTAATCCTAATCGTAGTGCTGCACCCACAATACCTACAGTAAACCCATACATCATCATCATCATACTTTTTTCTTTTTTAATTTTTAAGGCATTACAACAAATTGCAAATGCTACAGGAAAGACTCCACGTACTTTGTTTTTTATTATATTTTTTTGATATTGATTTAGAATTTTATCATCTTTTACAAATTCTGATACACATCTGATTAACTGAATCCCTGATCTTGCTGAGGCATCTCGAATTTCTTTTATTGGCTTTGTTGCAAAAATAATACTATCTGCTTCAATCACTTTATCAAAATCATGTTTGTTTACACTATCAAATACGTTTGCAAGTGCAACACAATCTGATGGTCCAATCTGTTGAATAAGATTAGTTTTAATCATTTCTATCAAGTCTTCCATTCCTTGAATTTTTCTTTCTTTGAAAAGAAACTCCAATCCATTTGAAGTAGTGAAAATACCTGTAGGAAAAAAAGAGTCTGATAACTGCATTACCCCTAACTCTTGCTCTATCTCATCAATGCTCATGTACATCAGCACCTGAATGAGGAAAAAATATTTGGTCTTCTACTGTCATCTCAATATAGTTGATAATACTGTGAAATAATTTTGTGAACACATCCATCTCTGAATCAGCTTGAATTGGAAATAAAATCACTTCTTTTTGAATAGATATGGGTCTGTGTCTATTTCCGATTATGTGTCCTAAAAGTATCATTACATCAATAATGTTTTTGGTTTTTAGTCTAACAGAAATTACTTTTTCTGGTAATTGTTCCACGACTATTTTTACGTCTCCATTTTTAATGACATCACCATGACGAAGTTTTACTCCTGGATCCAGTTTCAACCCTACATCTGTTCCACGATCAGTCTTTCTTCTCAAAATTCTCTTTTCTAACTCCATCCTTGAAATCTTGAGTCTTTCATAATTTCCACTTTTTAGATCATTAAACTCTTCATCAAGAAAAATATTTCCTTCCGGAGAATTAATTTCTAACACAAATTACTTTTTATTTTGATGAAATTATACTTTGTTGGATATTTTTCATGTTTTTAATTATTAAATAGACTAGTACCCTATTTAATACAATGATGCTTACTCCTAGAGAATTAGAAAAGCTAAATGTTTTTGTTGCAGCAGAACTTGCTCGTAGAAGAAAGAATCGTGGACTTAAACTTAATCATCCTGAAGCAGTATCTATTCTGGCAGATCATATTCTAGAAGGTGCAAGAGACGGTAAAACTGTTCCAGAACTTATGAGCTCAGGAAAAAATGTTCTAACAAAAGATGAGGTGTTGCCTGGAGTTGCAGACCTAATTCATTCCATTCAAGTCGAAGCTACTTTTGAAGACGGGACAAAACTGGTGACAGTGCATGATCCTATTGTGTGAGAAAAATGATTCCTGGTGAATACTTTCCATCTGATGAGCCAATTACTGCCAATGTGGGAAAATCTACAACATCTGTTACTGTTAGAAATACTGGGGATAGACCTATACAGGTAGGATCACACACGCATTTTTTTGAAGTAAATAAGGCACTTGAATTTCTACGGGAGCAATCTTATGGATACCATCTCAATATTCCTGCTGGAACATCTGTACGATTTGAACCTGGAGAAACAAAAGAGATCGAACTAACTGAATTTGGTGGAAAAAAAATTGTTTATGGATTTAGTGGTTTGGTAAATGGAAATTTAGAAGAAAAACAAGAAGAAGCATTCAAGAAAGCTACTGAAAAAGGATTCAAGGGGATGACAAAATGACTCTAAACATTCCCAGAAAAAACTATGTTGATTTATTTGGTCCTACTATTGGTGACAGAGTTCGCCTTGCTGATACTGATTTGATTATTGAAATCGAAAAAGACTTGATCAAATATGGTGATGAATCTGTATTTGGTGGAGGAAAAAGTGTGCGAGATGGACTAGGACAAGCAAGTGGAGTGTCTAGGGCAGAATCCCTTGATCTTGTAATTACCAATGCGATTGTAATGGATCCACTTTTAGGAATCATCAAAGCCGATATTGGAATAAAAGATGGAAAAATTGTTGGTGTAGGAAACGCTGGAAACCCTAACATCATGGATGACATTGATATGATAATCTCTTCAAACACTGAGATAATTGCCGGTGAGCATACAATTTGTACTCCTGGAACAATTGATTCGCATATTCATTTTATTTCTCCTCAACAGGCAATACATGCAATCTGTAATGGTACAACTACCATGATTGGTGGGGGGACAGGTCCTGCTGATGGAACCAATGCAACAACCTGTACTCCTGGTAAATGGAATATTCATAGAATGATTGAATCAGTTGATGAATTGCCACTAAACTTTGGATTTCTTGCAAAGGGAAATGACTCTCTACAAACAGCATTATTTGAACAAATAGAGGCAGGAGCTTGCGGACTAAAATTACATGAAGACTGGGGGTCAACTCCAGCTGTAATTGATTCTGCATTGAGTGTTGCAGACAAAACTGATACTCAAGTTGCAATCCATACTGATACCCTAAATGAATGTGGATTTGTTGATGATACCATTGAAGCAATCGCTGGAAGAACCATTCATACTTATCATACTGAAGGAGCTGGAGGCGGTCATGCTCCAGATATTCTGAAAATTGCAGGTGAGCAGAACATACTTCCCTCATCCACAAATCCTACAAGACCTTTTACAGTAAATACACTAGCTGAGCATCTTGACATGATGATGGTCTGTCACCACCTAAACCCTTCAGTACCTGAAGATGTATCCTTTGCAGAATCTAGAATTAGAGGAGAGACAATTGCAGCAGAGGATGTACTGCATGACATTGGAGTGTTGAGTATGATGTCTTCAGATAGTCAAGCCATGGGAAGAGTAGGAGAAGTAACAACAAGAAACTGGCAGACAGCTGATAAAATGAAAAAAATGACTGACAATCTCCCAGAAGACAATATCCAAAATGATAATTTTAGAGTAAAGCGATATCTTGCTAAAATCACCATAAATCCTGCCATAACCCATGGGATTTCTGATTATGTTGGTTCAATACAGCCTGGGAGACTGGCTGATATTGTAATCTGGTCCCCTCAATTCTTTGGAGTCAAACCAAAGATGATCATTAAAGGCGGCTTTATTGCATATTCACTAATGGGTGATCCCAATGCGTCTATTCCTACTACTGAACCCGTACTTTATCGTCCAATGTTTGGGGCACTTGGTCAAGCAAAACATTCCACTTCTGTAACTTTCACATCTCAACTAGCATTGGACAAAGGTATTGAATCAGAAATCAATTCACACAAGAAGCTAGTTCCTGTAAAAAACTGTCGTTCTATTGGAAAGAAAGACATGTTGTATAATGATCTAACTCCAAACATCGAGGTTAATCCTGAAACATATGAAGTAAGAGTTGATGGAAAACTCGCAACAACAGACCCCGCAGACAAAATTTCCATGTCAAGACTTTATAACTTGTTTTAATACTTTTCAAAGCATATTCTATTCATCGTCATTTCATTGTCGACGTCGACTAGAATTTTCTCATTTATGAAAGGAGATATCTGCCATTTTCAATTGAGTATATAAAAAAACTTAATTTGTTAATTATTAAGTAAGCCTCAAAAGAACCACTTTCGTGGATAAGGCAAAATCAATACCCTTCGTATTTGCTATGTTTCTTGTTGCCGCAGTTGCCTTTACCGGAATTCCACAAACTGTTTTTGCAGCCGGTGCCATAGAAGGATTTGCAGTAGGTGAAGCATTACCTGAATGGATTGGTTATGCAATTGTTGTTGGATTAGGTATGGTTTTTGCCGTAATTATCACAATCGAGGTAAAAATTGAGGAAAAGTACCTCGGTGTTACCCAGACCTCTGAGATGTTTAACACTGCAGGAAGAACCATAAAGACTGGTTTAACTGCCGCAGCCATTGTTTCAGCATGGACTTGGGCTGCCACATTACTTCAATCCTCAACAGTCGCGTATCAATACGGAATAAGTGGTCCATTTTGGTATGCAGCAGGAGCATCAATTCAGGTTTTATTATTTGGAATTTTAGCTATTGAATTAAAACGTAAAGCACCAAATGCACACACTTTCCTAGAAATAATTCGTGCAAGATATGGTAATGGTTCTCACAAAGTCTTCTTGGTATTTGCATTAATGACTAACATGATTGTAACTGCTATGCTCCTCCTTGGAGGTTCTGCAGTAGTTAATGGCTTGACTGGAATGGATATTTCGCTGGCCGCATTCTTGATTCCCATTGGTGTAATGATTTACACTCTAGTTGGAGGATTAAAGGCAACATTTGTTGCAGACTATATGCATACTATAATTATCTTTGTTGTAATTCTAACCTTTGTTGGAGCCGTATACCTCAACACTGACATCACTGGTGGTGTTGAAGGAATGTATGAAAAACTGGTTGCAGCAGCGAAGCTGAATCCTGTTGAAGGCAATGTTGGAGGTGTATTCTTGACAATGGCATCAGCAGGTGGTTTGATGTTTGGTATTATTAATATTGTAGGAAACTTTGGAACTGTCTTTGTTGATCAGGCATACTGGCAGAGAGCAATTGCTGCCCAACCCTCATCTACTGTCAAGGGATTCTTACTTGGCGGTGCATGCTGGTTCGCAATTCCATTTACTCTTGCTACTACTATGGGTCTGACGGCGATAGCGCTTGATGTAGACTTGACTCCAGCTCAAGTCCAAATGGGTCTAGTAGTTCCAGCAGCTGCAACTGCACTGATGGGTGAAATTGGCGCTATTATGGTACTTACTATGTTGTTTATGGCAGTAACTTCTGCAGGATCTGCAGAACTAATTGCAGTATCATCACTTATTACTTATGATATTTACCGGACGTACAAGAATCCAAATGCCTCAGGCAAAACGCTTGTCAAAGTATCCAGGGCAACAATTGTAGGCTTTGGGCTTGGTATGGGCGGTCTAGCCGTTATACTATTAGGCATGGGACTAAGTCTAGGATTTGTCTACTTGGCAATGGGTATCATTATTGGCTCTGCAGTAATTCCAATTGCATTGACAATACTTTGGAAGAAGACCAACCGAGTGGCTGCCACCTTGGGTGCAATAATAGGTTTACTCATAGCAGTAAGTACATGGGTAATAACTGCAGCATCGTTACCTGACTTTGGTGGTGAAATTTCACTTGCAAGTCTTGGTCACAATCATTCTATGCTATTTGGAAACGTTGCAGGAATTCTATCTGGCGGTGCAATTGCAATAATTGGAAGCCTTGCTGCAAACAAAACATTTGATTGGAATGACCTTAAAGAGAAGATTACTCTTGTCGAAGTCCAAGCAGATGCCAAAAAATCTGAAGAAGATGAGGAAACTCTGAAGAAGGCATTCAAGTTTAGTCTCAAAGGCGGTGGTATCATGACACTTGTACTTATTATCGCATGGCCAATGCCATTAATTGCATCAGGCTATGTATTTGATCTTGGATCATACAGCATCTGGGTTGGAATCTCTGTAGTCTGGGTGAGCGTTGCATCCTTCTTCATCATATTCTTGCCAGTCATTGAGGCAAGAAAGGGAATTGCCAAAATCTTTGCTGGTGGCAGTAAAGCGGAAGGAGCATAATGACTTCGTGCGCTGGTTGCAATGCAACACTTGGTTGGAAAAAATACAATTTCCAAAAACAGTGGCGTGTTCCTGGATACTATTGTAAATCCTGTATGAAAGAGATAGGTCAAGACTTTGATGATAATGGAAAAATTACAATGC
>JAOTZM010000168.1 GCA_029861345.1 Candidatus Nitrosopumilus sp. | reverse complement strand
TGAAATTAGTAGTAATGTAGAGAAAAATATAAAAAATAACATTTCAAATGCAATAATTACAATTCATTTTGAACCAAATTGGGAAGATGTTCCACTAGATGCAAAAATTATAGACATTGCAAAAAATGTTGATGGTGTAAAAGGAGTTCATAATGTCAGTACACATAAAACCAAAGGCAAGACATTTTCTAATTTACACGTAATGGTAAGCAGGGAGATTAATCTATTTTCAGCTCACAAAATTTCTGAAATTATTGAACAGCGAATTCAAGAAAATATACCTGAAATTGAGCATGCTACAATCCATTTAGAGCCATTTGTGAAATTACCTGAGAATTTTAGTTTAGAAGATAAGGTTACAGAGGAAAGAATTAAGACAATTTTAGAGAAATATCCAGAAATTAAAAAGATTGGGCGTATAATATCTTTGAATTTTGAGAATATTCTCAAGATAGACATTGATTGTTCATTTGATAAGGAGTTATCAATAGAAAAAGTTCATGATCTAACATCAGAGATTGAGCACATCATTAGAACAGAAATTCAAAATGCGGTAATAACAATACATCCGGAACCGGATTAAACCAAGATACTTGTCAGATACATCACTAACATTCCTACTGCAAAACCAGACACCACAGAAATGCTAGAAAGATTTTTGTCACCTTCATCTCGAATCCATTTCATTATTACTATTATCACCTGAAAAATAGCACCAGATCCTATTGCAAGAAAAATTACTGAAGTAAATGGAGAATAGACAAAACCACCTATCCACGCACCAAAAATGGCAGGAGTACCTGCAATCATTCCCATAGCAGCAAGTTTTCCAAGCATCAATTTTCCTCTAGACATTGGTGCTGCAATAGCTATTCCTTCAGTAGTATTATGTAAAGCAAATCCTACAATTAGAAATGTGCTAAAAGCAATGGAACCCAAACCAACAGCAGCACCAATTGCAAGTCCTTCACCAAAATTATGCAAACCAATCCCAATTGAGATCATCAATGCAATTGCAACAGGTTTTGCAAGTTTTGAAGAGTCAGCTTTTTTGACAAGTTTATCTCCGGAATAATACAATCCAAGAAAAGACAATACCACAACTGTAGCAACAAGTAAAGTACCATTAAAACTTCCAGCTAAACTTTCATCAGAAACATCTATTGCTTCTTCAATAGAATCAAATGCCAAAAAAAGTAATAGTCCTGCAGTCAATGCTAAGAAGAAGTGATATTTTTGTTTACTAATTTTCTTGATGAAAGGAAGCCATAACAATCCTATCATTACAGGTATTATTCCAACATAAGTCCCAATTATTGCAAAAAAGATTGCAAGATCAAGAGATAACTCTAATGCTGGAGCAGCTGCTTCAATTTCTTTTTCAAATCTTGTTCCATCTTCAATTGTAATTCCAATGGTATATGGTTCAGCCGTGTTCCACTCAAATGGAATTCTAACTAGGGCAGTCTCATATCGTTCTAAAAATCTATCAGGTTCCACTGCAGCTGGTTGAATTCTATCATTTACATCTGCCATAACTACTTCTACAGAAATAGGACCCGTGTTTCTAACAGTAGCTTGGATTTCAGAGTCAACAAAATCTACTTTTTCAATAGTAATTTCAGGTAGAGGAACTCCCAAATCTAACAAATCAGCACCAGGACCAAAAAGATAGACCATCATAAGAACAACAAAAGCAAAAGGGATTATCCCACTTGCAATAACTTTTCCTTTAGATGAATTATTACTAAGTTCCATATTCTGATTCCGGTGAATTTTTTTCTGGATTATCTTTTACAAGGAAAATTCCAACCCAACCTTTTTCGGAGAATTCTACCTTATGAGCATGGAAGAGATATTTTCCAGGATAATTGTATTTAAATTCCATTATTCCGCGTTCAGTTTGAGACAAAGTTATCATATCGGTGTAAAATGATGGAATAACATCAGTTCCAGTTGGGTAATACTGGTAAAGATTTCCATGTAAGTGAAAATTATTTATTGGATCAAACTCTAACATATTAACCACATAAATTCGAATAAGTTCATTACTTTTGATTTGAATCGGATGGTGTTGATAATAAAACGGAATTGTGTTTGCTGCGTAAAAATTATTTTCAGTATCAAAATCTGTATCAAATCCATTTAGAATCATGACCATTTCGTCAGCCGCTGGTCTTCCATCTTTGGGATCAACAATAAACACTCCATACAACCCATGAGCAATATGTTCTTCAAGAGGCATAATATGACAATGATAAGGGTGTACACCTACTGGACCAGCAATGAACTCATAGGTAAATTTTCCACCATCTGCACCAACTGGCTCAAATACTCCATCCATTTCAGCTGGATGTATTCCATGAAAGTGAATAGTATGTTGTTTTGAGCCATTATTTATGAAATTTATACGAACAGTATCGCCTTCAGTTGCACGGATAGTAGGACCTGGAACACTTCCGTTAAATGTCCATACATTGTAAAAAACACCTGGAGAGATCTCCATAACTTTATCATCTTCTGCAACAATTGTATATTCTCTCAGAGTTGTACCATCTGGCAATGTAGATGTCCTGCCATAATCAAAATCTCTCAAGTAACTCATTGGGTCAAATTCAAGGGTGGATTCTACATATAGAGGATCAATGACTTCTCCGGTCGTCTGTATAACAGAACCTGAATGTGTTACAAATGTTTTCTGCTCTGACTGAGCTTCAGAAATTGTCGGAAAAATCAGAATCATGGAAAGCCCAACAACTAAGGATATCAATAAGATCATTGTCGTTGAACGACTAATTTTCAAGATAGTTAAAAAGAAAGAAATTCTTTATTTAAATTTACCCTAAGCTAACTTTTTTAGTCTAATCTAACTTTGTTATAGAAGGTTAATTTGTAAATTTTAAAAAAATTACGTTTAAACTAAAGAAAATCAATCATATTTTATGCAGAAATTAGCAATAATGTTG
>JAOTZM010000066.1 GCA_029861345.1 Candidatus Nitrosopumilus sp. | reverse complement strand
GTACTCTTACTGATACCATATCATACTATGATGGAATGGGACCAGCATTGTATAGATTATGTAAATTTGATAGTTCTTTGAATTTTTTTAATGAATCATTAATTAATAATCCCAATGACGTGGAAATTCTTGCAAACAAAGGTTCTGCTTTGGGAAAGCTGAGCTATTTTTCTGAGGCAATAGTGTATTATGATCAAGCAATCAAAATTGATCCTAATTTTCTACCTGCTAAAAATAACAAGGCAAATGCACTTGCAAATTTAGGAAATTTTGATGATGCAATTTCACTGTACCATGAAATTCTACAGAAAAATCCAAACTACATTACTGCTCAAAACAATCTCCAATTTACATTGTCTATGACCACTCAAATTGATAGACTAGTTGATAGATCTGCGGAATCATATACCCAAAACATTGCTTTTGAAGAACCACCACCTGAAAATACTGGTTTACTTGGAAATGAAAAAGGAAACCCCTCTAACTTTTTTGATGAGATAGGACATGCATTTTCATCCTTAGGTTCTCTGTTTGGTTTTCTAAACTAATTTTTTTCTACATCCTGCCTACTTTTTCCATAAACCTATAAAGGCCTGTTGAGACGATCGTCATAAGGAAATAATGAGTAAGATACTTGAAAAATCATTAAAGGATGCGCGCAAAGAGCAAAAATTAACGATGGGTACTAAACAAGTTTTAAACTCTATAAAAAATTCCAAGCTAATTGTATTGTCTCAATCAGTAACAAAAGAAATGATTGAGCAAATTGAATCAGATGCAAAAAAAGAAAAAATACCCTTAGTGAACTTTCAAGGAACATCAGTCGCATTGGGAAGACTATGTGGCTTACAATTTAGAATTTCAACAATATCATTTACATCAATACCTGATGCAAACATCAAATCAATTTTAAAAGATACAGAAGCTGAGAAAAAAAATGAATAGATGCAATTTATTTTATGAAAGTTTAAATGAGACATTTTTTGTTCGGAGATAAAAAGGAATTCTTATGACACAATCTATCAAACTCACAACTGATCAAATGCGTATGATGTCTCTTTTCCAAAATGTTACAGGTGCAACTGCACGTGATTGCGTTGAAGATGAAAAACAAGACAGAGTGATTTTTGTAGTTAATACCGGTAAAATGGGACTTGCCATCGGCAAAGGTGGTGTCCATATCAAGTCCTTGCAAAATATTGTAAAGCGAAATGTTGAGCTGGTAGAATTTGATGAAGATCCGGCAAAATTTTTGTCCAATCTACTTAATTCCAAACTAGTGTCTGAAGTAAAAATAAATACAAGAGCTGATGGCTCCAAACAGGCAATTGTTATGGTAGATCCGAGAAAGAAAGGAATCGTTGTTGGAAGAGAAGGCAGAAATGCTGAGAAAGCAAGACTGCTTGCAAAAAGATATTTTGATATTTCAAGTGTACTGATTAACAGTCCTGAAAGAGCAACATTGGAGATGTAAGATATGAGAAAATCCCCTCTTGGATTATTTGCTGGTCGAGTTTTAACCTCTAAAAAGAAGAAACAAAGATGGGCAATCTCTACTTACAAAAGAAGGAAACTAGGTATTGATAAAAAAGCAGATCCCCTTGGGGGGGCACCTCAAGGAAGAGGAATTGTTTTAGAAAAAGTAGGTATTGCAGCAAAACAACCAAACTCTGCTATACGAAAATGTGTTAGGGTTCAATTAATTAAAAATGGTAAGACAGTTACAGCATTTTTGCCACGAGACGGCGCTATGAATTTCATTGATGAACACGATGAGGTACACATTCAAGGAATGGGTGCAACACAAGGTGGTGCAATGGGAGATATTCCTGGAGTTAGATTCAAAGTTTTCAAAGTTAATGGTACATCACTTCATGAGTTGGTAATTGGAAAGAAAGAGAAACCAAGGAGATAGAAATGGTACAGACAAAAAACTTGTTATTATTTAGAAAATGGGACTTGTCAGATATCGAGGTAAAGGATCCTGGACTAAAGACTGCCATCTCATTGAGAAAACAAATCTTGCCATACACCTATGGCCGCTCTGCACTAAAGCGATTCAACAAAGCCGATGTTAACATTGTTGAACGACTAATCAACAAGACAATGCACTTTGGAAAGAAATATGCAAAGAACACAGGAAGAATGACTGGTAAAAAGACTAAACTTCTCAATACCGTAAAAACCGCATTTGATATTATTGCACTAAAAACTGGACAAAATCCTGTTGAAGTACTAGTTAGAGCAGTAGAGTTTTCTGCTCCAAACGAAGACACAACTAGAATCGTCTATGGTGGTACAGTTTATCACGTATCAGTTGATGTTGCCCCAATTCGACGAGTTGACTTGGCTCTAAAATTCATCTCTGATGCAATTAAAGAGGCTACATTCTCTAATCCAAAACCAATAGAGGAGCACATGGCAGAACAACTCATGCTTGCAGCATCAAATGATCCTAATGCTCCTTCCGTAAAGAAAAAGAACGAGCTAGAACGTATAGCCCAAGCATCAAGATAGAAATTTTCCAGTAGCCCGAGGCAGATTCGAACTGCCGTCTCCGCCTATCCACTCTTGAGATCCAGAGGGCAGAATCCTTGATCTAAAATATTATTTGACCGCTAGACTATCGGGCTACCAAAACAAATTCTGGTGTTTTGGAATATAATCATTTGCTGAAGCATCACTTTATTCTAACTTCGTGAATAGCAGTTGCATAATCACATACTGCTTTGAGTCTCATGTATGGAATTAGTCTAAAATGAATAGAGTAAATATTTCCTTCCTTTAGCAGAATTCCTTTCTGCATCAATGACACTAATCCCCTTGATGTAATTGTCATTGTTACATTTTTTTCCTTACAAACTTTATCACGCTTTTCTTGGTATTGTTTTAATGTAAAGGCAACATCATTAATTTCTAGAATTAAAGGCCAGACAATTTGGGCCCAAACAAATCTCCTGTTTTGAGTAGCTGATGCATATTTGCCTTTTTCACTCAACATTAATAACATCTGCAAATTGTGTTATAACTTAATAGTTGTCTCAAAACAAAATTGAAGAATCACTGAATCTCTTGGAACAAGATTGGGATGTTGACCCAATTCTGCGAAAATTTATGCTGGGAAAAATTACTGATGTATCTGACTATCCAATCAAAGTAAAAGATGTAATCTTTCATGTACCATATCTGAATTCTGAAAAAAAATACATCTTGTGGAAATGCTTTTGGCCTGACTGTCACAACTGTTGTGATAGACAAGGCAGATTGCCATTAACCTCTGATGATCTAATTACAATTGGAAAAGGCCTGAAATATCATAGGCCTTCTGAATTTATAAAAAATGAAACACTCACTGTAACCTACCAGGAGCCAGGACCATCAGGGAATTTGACTACCATGACTACAATTAATCTGAAGAGAAAAACTGATGAGACTGAAAGTGATGATGGAACCCACATCTCATGTAGATTCCTAGATGAAAAAGGAGGATGCAGTATGCATCCTGACAGACCAGGGGTCTGCTATCTTTATCCATTCTCAACTTGGCTAGAAAACGAAAAAGGAAAGGCAAGAGTTCATGCTACTTATCAGTTTACAGGTGACTGCCCTGGATTTTATCTTGCAGAAAACCTGGAACCAATGAAGGAAGAATTCAAGGATTACTCAAAAATAATTTATGATTACAACATGGCATCAAACCGCACCAACAGGGACGGATTTGGTTCAGTTAGTTTTACTTAGGCTTTTGCTACTTTCATCAAATCTGCAATCTTGATATCCATACCAAATCGTGCCTCATGCTTTTTCATATAACGAAATATTGCCAGAAAATCTGGAAGTGATTTGAAGAAATTAAAGTCCTTGTGAATTTTTGCTCTAACAAAATTAAACACCTTTCCATATACCTTGTAATGCTCATCAACTGCCTTTTCATATGCCTTAAAGTCATTCATGTTTTCAAGGAAAATCTCAACGCACTGCATGGATGGAATTATTCCCTCACCTAGTAACGCATAGACAGTACCAATTGATTCTCCGACTCCGACTACCTTTCCTTTGAAAAATGGTTTACACTTGTTTGGAGTAGCCAATCTAATTGGACGGCCCTTTGTCTTGAGTACTTTTCCACCGTGTTTTTTTAGAAAATCGTCAGTTGCCTTGATGTGGTTTTTCCTGTAATCTCCAGCACCAATGTGTGCCCATTTCTCACCTAGTGGGAAATACCAAAAGTATCCGGACATTCCAGGAAATGGTTCAATGTAAAAATCATCATAGGGAACTCCATTTTCATATTCTACCTTGTATTCATAAGTAGGTAAAAAGAAATCTTCCTCAAGTTTTGGGAGATACACTCTGTGAAAGCCAGTACAGTCTACTATCATGTCATATTCTTTTTCTAGCTCTTCAAGCTTTGGTGCCTTGCCATAAATTATCTTTGAATCTTTTATGAAATCTTTGATTAGTCCTAGTTTGTCATAAGTGCATAATCCATGTAATCCAATATCGAACTTTATATTATCGTTCATTTTGACATGCATGTTTTTTCCGTCATGAATCAGGAACTTGTTAAAATCCCTATCAACATTATTGCAGAATTCTGTTAGAACTGGTTTGATTGTTCCCCATGCGCAAATAGAGTCATGTTTGTCTTCTACCATTCTCTCATACCCTACAACTTCATGTTGGGAATTCTTTAATCTGGCCATGAGATAAGAGCCTGCTACTCCCATTCCCATCACTGCTATCTTCAAGACAATCATTGATTCCCTTATGCCTAATAAATATACTATCTGAAAATTTCTCTAGTGTTAATTCTATTGTGATTTTTAGTAGGAAAAAGTAGTGTTAGTTAAATATCAAAATCCACTAGTGGATATGAAAAGGTGGTTTATCGTCTGATTACTAACGTTTCAGGCCTTAAAACAATCGCTGTCATCAGGTAACACTGCGTTACTGATCTTAAGCGATGAGCTGTCATCAGATTCCCTTTGGGAGTTGATCTTAAGCTCAAGCGCCTTTCTTTTAAATTAAATTTGGTTATTCTTGAAAAAAATTATGGATACTATTAAGGCAATAAATTCAAGACGATCGATTAAGAGTTTTGATAAAAATCACAAGATGACGCAACAAGAAATTATTCAACTTTTAGAATTAGCTATCTTGTCTCCAACATCGTACAACATTCAAAACTGGAGGTTTGTTACAATTACAGACCAGTCAATTAAGGATAAACTCTCTGAGCTATCACACGGACAGCAGCACGTATCTGAAGCATCTTTAGTGATTATTTTGTGTGCAGACTTGAACTCTTGGGACAAAGATCCACAAAGGTATTGGGAAAACATCCCTGAAGAGCCACGTATTGCATTGATTAATTCCCTAAGAAACTCTTACAGCGGTAAACCCGGTCTGCAGCGAGATGAGGCAATGCGTTCATGTGGAATGGCAGCTCAGACTATAATGATTGCAGCAAGGTCCATGGGATATGACACTTGTCCAATGAAGGGATTTGACTATAATAAAGTGGGAGGAGCAATCAATCTACCTGATGATCATGTGATATCTATGATGGTAGTAGTTGGAAAAAGGACAAAAGATCCTTCCCCTAGAGGTGGACAATTACCACTATCTGAAATCACCTTTAAGAATCATTTCTGAATGTGAAATTAGAAAAAAGTGTTTATGCAACAAATATTTTTTTAAATTATGAATAAACTGATTCCAATTTTTGCGGTTATCTTTGTAATTTCCATTAGTGTCATTCCGAACATCTCAGCTGAAACCCAAACTAATACATCAAGTGGTGGTTCCCTTGATGTCAAAATAGAACTAGATGATCCTCAACCAGGAGAGCAAACTCGACTAAAAATTTAATTTATCAATCCTCAATCAGATAGAATACAAGAACACGTTGACTATACAGTAAACATCCTAAACAATGAAGATACAATATTTGGGCCAATTCCATTGACTCATACCAGTCTTGGTTCAGTAACCATTCCAGTGTACCTTGAAGGTGGAGCAAACAAGATTACAATTCAAATGGAAGGGATATTGTTTGTGCCAATACCCAAAGAGACTGTAATATTTCATGTGGTACTAGGAGAACCTGTAATGGAATTTGGAAAAGTTCCAGCTTGGGTAAAAAATAATGCAGAATGGTGGGCCAAGGGTTTGATATCTGATGATGACTTTCTAAAGGGAATAGAGTATCTAGTTGAAAATGGAATAATCTCAATATCTGGTACCATGTCTGAATCAAAACCATTCAACATAGGTGCTGTTGATTTATCGCAGGCCTCTCCAATTTTTGGTTCAGCTGATGCTGAGGTTACAATTATAGAGTTTGGTGACTATCAATGTCCTAACTGTAAAAAGTGGTTTCTAAACACAAAGCCTGACATTGTAACTAATTACATCGATACTGGAAAAGCAAACCTCTACTTTGTTGATTTTGCTTTCTTAGGTGATGACTCTATTACTTCAGCTATTGCTACATATTGTGCTGATGAGCAAGGACTCTATTGGGACTATCACTCACATCTTTATTCCAATCAGAGTGGAATTGATGGTGGTTGGGCAAACTATTCCAGTCTGAAAGAATATGCCAAAGTATTGGAATTGGATGAAACATCATTTGTAGATTGTATGGATTCAGGAAATTATGATGAAGCAATTGCATTTAACTTGGATGTAGGAATTAGTAATGGAGTCAAGGGAACTCCATCCTTTGTTGTAGTAGGACTAAACGGACAAGAACTAATTAGTGGACCACAGCCATATCCTGTGTTTCAATCTACAATAGACGCAATGCTGGGATCGTAGCATTATTTTCAAAATCAATTAGTTGCGTGATTATATGTGTTAGATAATTGTAATGAAGAGAAAAAGAAAGAAGATTCTACAGTTAACTTGCCGGCACTCTCTTTTTTCACAGATGTAACCTACAATGGTGATACACTCTCTTCTAATTCATCAAAGGTATGCCCCATGGGATCCGTGTCTGGAGAGCCCAGAATCTAATGATTCTAATATTGGCGTTTAATTCAAATATTAAGAGTAAAAGATTAGAATAATTCTGGAATTAATCCCATAGGCAGAATTATTTTGATACCATCCATTGGCTTATATTATTTTTTTAATTGATGTTATAATCTCATTTGATCTATTCTTTTCTTTTCTGTCTATTGTGATATAGTATGTAACATTATTTTTTTGGAGAATTAGTACAGATATTTTCTGGTGTTGTAGTAAAACATAATCCAGTTTACCAAGCACTCTTGTAGTTTCCTTTCTTAATGTCATCAAAGTAGATATTATGAAAAGTTCGTTTTTCATTATCTCTGATTTCATTAATGGTTTTACATTATGTTTGATAATTCCTGCCAGTGTTTTTCCGTAAGCATTCACAACACCTGCATATCTGATGTTATTTGATATTTTAACAATACTTTGGCATTTTCTTCTGTATTTTGTCATGGATTCTTTTAATTTTTCAGATGGGGTCTTCGTCATGCTAAAAATTAGATTGAGAATTAATAAGGATTCGTACTCGATTAAAAGAAACAATATCTTTTACTGGATATGCCAAAGAGAAAACAGACTAGTCGTTTTGAATATTTTTCAACAAACCAATTATTCTTTTGTAAGTAGGATTTCAAAAACATCATCCCATGTCACTCCTCTCCAAAAACCTAACACGCCTTCAGGTTTTTCAATTTTATTTACTTTGATAATTTTCTGAATCTTTATGTTTGATGGATTATTTGGCGCTCATAACAATGCCATATGTTCACCTACATTACCCACTTTGTTACTTTTTGCAATAATGATCTTTTCATTAAGAAATCTATTTTTGACAAGTAAATTTTTTAAAGTATTTTCTAAATCTTTTTGTTGATGAACAAAAATATAGATTGATTTTTCTTTGTCAATATCTGTCAATGATTATAATTATTACACATGATTAATCAAAAATAATTCAATTTTATTTGCAGGGATATGGTTTAGACCTAATCAACAACAATCTCTTCAAGCAGCACATTCTCCTTTCCCTGTGACTGTGTGGTAACTTGTGTCACTTCCATAATCTGAATAAAAGTCTGGGTCTTCTTTTATTGTTGGAGGAATCACTGATGACGATAAAATTTTCTTAAAATCACTTACAGATTTAATTTCGGAATTTTCGTTTTCTCCAACTATTCTATTAATCCAAGAAGACAATGTATCTCCAGGTTTTTTGTTCTTTTTGAACAGATCAATTATTTTCAATATGACTGGAATTACTCTTTTTGCTGGAACTCTCATGCAATTCACTCCTAATATGGTTTGTT
>JAOTZM010000014.1 GCA_029861345.1 Candidatus Nitrosopumilus sp. | reverse complement strand
CAGAACAATACAGGCCTGTTAGAAAAAATGATATTCCCAACGTAAACAATGTTGAGAACAAATCAGTTTTTGTCAAAGGGGGAATGTACACTATGGGATACAATGGAAGAGATTATTGTTATGATATCGAACTTCCCGAACACAAAGTTTACCTTAATGATTATAAAATAGATATTTTTCCTGTAACAAATCAAGAATATCTGAAATTTATCGAAGATGGCGGATATGAGACATACAAATTTTGGTTATCGGACGGATGGGAGAAGGTTAAAGAAAACAAATTGGAAGCACCAATGTACTGGGAAAAAATTGATGGTAAATGGAATGTAAGAGATTTCTTAGGAATTAGAAAAATCAATCCAGATGAACCTGTATGTCATGTCAGTTATTATGAAGCCGATGCATATTGTAAATGGATCGGAAAAAGACTTCCTACAGAAGCGGAATGGGAAAAAGCAGCCTGCTGGAATGAAGAAAAACAAGAAAAAACAATCTATCCCTGGGGAAATGAACAACCATCAGAAGAAAAATGCAATTTACTTGAATCATATTATTGGAGTTGTTCGAAGATTGGAGCATTTCCCAATGGCGCTAGTCCTTCAGGATGCCAACAGATGATTGGAGATGTTTGGGAATGGACAGCATCAGAATTTACTGGCTATCCAAGATTCAAATCAGGATTTGATGAATATAATGACAAATGGTTTACAAACCAAAAAGTCTTGAGAGGAGGGTCATTTGGAACTCCAAAAATGTCAATCAGAGGAAGTTACAGAAATTTCTTTAGATTAGATGAAAGATGGTTATTCTCAGGATTTAGATGTGCAGAAGACATCTAATTTTTTGATACTAAGGTTAATGAAAAATGCTTGTTATCATCTAGCCATGTATGCTTGATTTCAAATCCAGCACTTGTAAGAATTTCATTAATTTGAGGCAATCTGTATTTATGCGAATGCTCAGTATGAATAAGTTCATTTTTTTTTAAATTCAATAAAAGATTAGATTTTGATATCACAACTGATTGGTTTACAAGAGATTTTAGATACATCTCAATTCTTTGATCTTCTTCATTGTAAATTGCATGATGTGTAAAATTTTTCAAATTAAAATCTGCATCAAGTTCATCATTAATTCTTGAAAGAACATTGAGATTAAATTCTGCTGTCACACCTTGTGAGTCATCATATGCAAGTTCTAAAATCTGTCTATCCTTTACTAAATCTAATCCAATCAAAAAGAGATCATCCGGTTTCATTGTAAAATTTATTTTCTTCAAAAATTCGTAGCCATCATTTGGAAAAAAATTTCCAAAACTAGAACCCAAAAAAAGTATCAGATTTTTTTTGTCGTCATAAGTTTTGAGAAATTCCAAACCTCCTTCATAGGTATCAATGATACCAGTGATATGCAATCGGCTATAATTTTGGAGTAATTGCTCAGAACTTTCCGTTAGAATCTCAGAGATATCTATAGGAAAATACTCTAGTGTGCCCTCTAATTTTGCAAAAATATCTAGAATTAGTCTGGTTTTTACTGATGTTCCACTTCCAAGTTCAACCAATCGAAAATTTTTATCAATGTAAGAAGGTAATTCATCCTGTATTTTCTTCAGTATAGAAATTTCAGTCCTTGTAGGGTAATATTCAGGCAAAGAGCAAATTTTTTCAAATAAATCTGAGCCTTTTTTATCATAAAAGAATTTGGGGCTGATGAATTTTAAATCTCTATTCAAACTAGAAGATATTTCTTCAGAAAATGTTTTCTCAATTTTTGTAGCATGTGGTTTAAAGTATTGAAGTTTAGAGTCGATTACAAATTTTTTGTAATCAAGATTTTTTTGAAGAGTGTTACTCAATTAGTAAGATCTTCTTTATTTAGCATAAATGCGTTATTCCAATTTTGTACGCACAAATCACATTTCTTGATATACTTCTATATTTAACAATAATTAATGAACGAGATACTCAAAGTGGAACATTTGAAAAAATATTTTACAAAAAAAGAGATGTTTGGTTCAAAATCAACTACGGTTAGAGCAACAGACGATGTTTCATTTACTCTAAAAAAAGGAGAGGTTTTTGTGTTAGCAGGGGAGTCGGGTTCGGGAAAATCAACTATTGCAAAATTAATTTTAAGATCAATCAAACCAGATTCAGGAAAAATTTTTTTTGAAGATATTGAAATCGATGATAAACAAGACAATTTAGAAAAAATTAGAATGAATTGTCAGATGATCCATCAAGATCCATACGACTCTATCAATCCAAGAATGAGAATTGAGAAAATTGTTTCAGAACCTCTTGAAATTCATAAAGTTGGAAACAGAGATGGTAGATTAAAAAGAGTGATCGAAGTTTTGCGTGAAGTAAAATTAGAACCTGCAGAAGAAATGATAAAGAAATATCCCCATATGTTATCGGGAGGGCAAAGACAACGAGTGGTCTTGGCAAGGGCATTGGCATTAAAACCCAAAGTAATCCTAGCAGATGAACCAGTTTCAATGTTAGACGTGTCAATCAGAGCAGAGATGCTCGAATTAATGCAAGAGTTGCAGAAAAAATACAACATCTCATTTATCTATATCACTCACGACTTGACAACAGCAAGATACTTTGGCCAAAGAGTAGGAATTTTGTATCTTGGCAAAATTGTAGAAATGGGTCCAATTAACCAGGTACTACTAAAACCAAGACACCCATACACACAAGCACTAATTGATGCGATTTCAGTACCAGATCCGGAGAATCTTCACAGAGAGAGAGAAATTAGAATAAATGAACCATCAGATGTGGATATTTTTCAAGGATGCAGGTTTAGATCAAGGTGTCCTTATGTGATTGAAAAATGCAAAGATGAACCACACTTAGAAAAAATTAATGATGAACATTATTCTGCATGTTATGTAGAGTTAGATTAGGAAGTTCTAACAGAAGGCATTCGTTTGTCTTTGTAAGTAACGACATTTGAAACACCATTTTTTGGGAAAACACCATAGATCAGTTTAGCTTTTTGAACAACGGAATCTTTTAGAGAAACCATAATAAATTGACTTTCTTTAGATCTTTCTTCTAAAATCTTTGCAAGTCTTTCAGAGTTTGGCGCATCAAGATGTGCATCTACCTCGTCAAATAAGTAAAATGGAGAAGGTTTTAGTTTTTGGAGTGCAAGAACAAATACAATTGCAGCCAATGTTTTTTCGCCACCGCTAATTGATGTGGATTCTCTTTTTGGTTTGTTTGGGAATTGAATCAAATAAGAAATTCCAGAATTAAAGATATCATCTTCATTTTGTAATTCTAGCCATGCATTTCCACCAGTCATTTTATTGAAGATTAAACGAATTTCTTTGTCAACCTTGTCAAATGCATCCAAGAAAGTTTGTCGTTTGTCTTTTTCAATATCTTCAATGAATTTTACAATTGAGTTTCTTTCCTCTTCAAGGGAATTCTTTCTTGTAGACATTGAACGGTAACCATAAGAAACTTCAAGGTATGTTTCAGGAGCTTTTGCATTTAATGCATTAAGAGAATTCAATTCAACGGTCAATCCCTGAACAATAGATTCAACATCAAAGGTTTCCATGTCTTTATCAAATCCAAATGTAGTAAGAATTTGTCGCAATTTGGCTTCATTTTCTATCAAATCATGTAAATCGCGATTTAACGAGTCAGATTGGCGTTCAAATATGTTGATTTGTTTTGTTAGTCCTCTATCCTTTTCAGATAAAATTTTGAGTTTATCATCGTATTCTTTTAGTTGTCCAATAGATGAACCAGAAGTAGCAATAAGATCTTGTTCTTTTTCTCTTAATTTGACAAGGATTTCATTCTTTGCTTCCTTTTGTTTTTCTAATTCTTGAATCTTTGTTTCTAATTCTTGATGTTCTAAATTTAACGAACTTTCTTCCTCGCAGAGTCGATTAGATTGAGATTGTTCACGGTTATCTTGAGTTTGAAGTGTTGTTAGTTGAGAGGATTTGTCACGATATTCATTCATTATTGTTGTGTATAATTTTTCAATTTCGGCCTTCCTCTCATTAATTCTAGATAACTCGTTTGCAATACGAGTTTGTTCTCCACTAGCATAATTTTCCTCTACAATTACAATACGCTGATTTAATGATTCAATATGAGATTCATTAGTAGATATTTCGGAGTTAATTATAGAGTTTCTTGAAGTTAATTCAGAAATTCTTTTTGTCAGTTGTTCCTTCATGTTAATTGCAGAAACAATTCTTGATTTTAAATTAGAATAATTCTCATTTGTTGAACTATGAGCTTTTTCTGAAACAGAAAGTCGCTCAGCATAAGATTCAGTCGAACCATCCAATTTTTTCAAAGAATGTTTTTTCTTTAGCATATATTTTTTAATAAGGCCAATAGATTGGAATAGTCCGTCAATATCACTACTCATTGAAATTAGCTTTGTAAGCTTTGAAATCTTTGAGTTAATATCAATTACAACAGTACCTCCTTTAGCTTCAAAGAATTCACCATCTAAGGTTACTGCCTTGTACCCTAATTGTGAGACATTATAAGCAGATTCTCTAGTCTCGGTAAGCACAATATTTCCAAATAGGAATGTTTTGAGTGCAGAATAGGCAGGATCACAAGTAACATAATCAGCTAGAACACCAATGACTCCAGGTTTTTTTGGTAAATTTAATTTAAATTTAGGAATAGCTTCAAGTGGAATAATTTTTAATTTTGGAAGTTTTTTACTTCTAGCAAATTCTGCAATGCCAAGTAATGTTGCAAAATCTTTTACAACAATTGCTTTAATCCAATCAGAGCTTACAGCTAAAACAGACCTATCGTATTGTTTTTCCCATGAAACCATTTCATAAACTAAACCATCAATGCCAAGTTTTTCTGCATCCTCTTTTAATTTTGCAACAGTATAATCTTCATGCATGAATCCCTTTACAGTTTTAATTTTTGATTCATATTGAGTTGCAGCTTTACTTGATTTTTCCAATATCAATCCTAATTCTTCCATATCATTACTTATCTTAGATTTGCGTGTTTGTAATTTTGTAATCCTAGATTTTATTTCAGAGATTGTTGCATCATTATTATTCATCATTGATTCTAATTGAGTTCTAAATTTAGAGAGTTTTGCAATATCTTGTTCTAGTTCATTTAATTTTGTAGAATTTGTTTTGATTTTAATTGAGGATTCTTCTTTTTCGTGTTGAACTTTTGAAAGTTTTAGTTTAGATTCATTGAGTTGACCAGTAAGAATTTTAATTTTTTTATCAATCTCAGATTTTTTAGCAGCAGCTTCTGACTGTTCTGTTAGGATTTTGTTTCTGTTAGAATCAACAATTCCCAGATCTTCATTAATTTTATTCTTCTTGATATTTGTCTCTGCAATTGATTCTTTTATTTTCAGGGTTTGAGTGTTGATATCACTTCTAGTACCATTAATTTCTTCTAATTCTATTTTGATTTCAGGAATTCGCTTATCAATTTGTTCTAGTCTTTTCTTTGATGCTGAAATTGAACTGTTATCAATTTCATATTGTTCCATTGCAGAGCTTATTTCCTTATCAAGAGATGCTTTAGATTGACTGTAATCATCAGCTTCTGTCATTAATTTTGCTTTTTCCTTCTCCAAGGCACCAATTTCAGTTCTTAAAAGAGTCCTTTCGTCATCAAATTTTGTAATTTCTGTGGTAATATTGTGTAAATTGGACTCTTTGGAAGACTTTTGACTTGAAATGGTATTCATTTTATTGGCAGCAGCTATTGCCTTGTATCGGTTTAGCTCACGTCCTAGAAGATCATGGCGTAGTTTTTGGTTTCTTTCTTCTTCAAGTTCGTCAATTCTTTTTTTTATTTCACCCATTTTTGCAAGTGCAATTTCCAATCGTCTGTCAGCTTCATCAAGTTGTTTGATAGATTCACTCTTTTTTTCATCAAAATAGGACAACCCAATTAAATCCTCTATTGTTTTTCTTTTTTCTTCTGAGCTAAATTCTGAAATTCTAGTAACGGTTCCTTGTTGAACTGCATTTAGTTGACCCAAGCCTGCATTTGCTATGTCAAGTAGATCAAGAATATGACTTCGGTTAGTTTTCTTTTTGTTTAGATAGTATGTGTTTTCTCCTTGCTCATCCAATTCTCTTGTAATCTCAACAATATCAGAATCAATCGGTATCTTTCTGTCAGAATTATCAAAGTGCACACTAGATCTTGCCATTTTTGAACCACGGCGAGTTCCCTCAATATCATGAATCAAGGATCGTAATTTATCAACCCTCATAATCTTTGGTTTGTTTTCACCCATTGCAAAAATTATGGCATCTAAGATGTTACTCTTGCCTGAACCATTGGGGCCAGAAATAGATACAAGGCCAGGTTCAAACTGAACTGTGGTATTCTTAAATCCAAATGATTTGAAACCAAATATCTCAACTTTTTTAACATGAACCAATAAGAGTATTTTCTTTATCGATAGGATAATCGATAGTTAACAAGATTCGTTGACCAAATAGTTGATTTAATCCAGTATACCAATCGTTATCGTGACCGATAGCCTTTCTTTTATTAATGAAAAATCTCAAAAAATCATGAAATCTCAGCGTTCATTGATATTATTTCATAATATGATAACATCTGATCAAACTAGAAAGCGTCATAATTTTGACCTTGCAAAATTTTGAGAGTATTCTAAAATCAAGGATTTTGATTCACTGTTAACCATTTATGTAAAAAAATCTCAAGAAAACATAGAAGACTGTTTTTTCCCAAAAGTAAAAGGAGTGAAATGAAATGGCATCAGATCAAGGATTCTTATTGATTCTACTTGTACTCTGTTTGCAACATTATCACTAGGTCTTATTCATAACACATTCATCATATTCTTTCGTACTTTACCAAACCTTTCTTTATCATTGATATTGCTCTTCACATTCCAATTCTGCAGATTTTGCTTCAAATTTGTTGAAATATTATTTAATTCTCCATATTCCTCTTTCGATTGTTTCATTATTATACGAACCCTTGCATGTTTTTACAGGAATAAAATCACATAAAATACAACTGAATAGTCATCTCATGATATCTACCCAAAAAAATATTATTCACTAAGTTTCAATTAAAATTGTGAAAAAATTATCTTTGATAGTTGTTTTGATTTTTACGATCGGTGTTGTTGGTTCATCTATTGATGTTTCTGCTGAAGAGGGAATTGTCCCCGAATGGATTAAGAGTACTGCTAAGTTTTGGGCAGAAGACTCTATTGATGATATGACTTTTGTTAACGCTATGGAATGGTTGATTCAAAATAGAATTATCGTGACTCCTGAACTTAGTCTAGTTGGTTCTTCTGACTCCAACAATGGGAGTGATAGAAAAGTGGTTGTACCTGAATGGATCAAAAATAATGCCCGATTTTGGTCAGATAACCAAATAAGTAATTCAGATTTTCTTAGTGGCATAACTTATCTGTACAAAGAAGAAATTGTAAAGTCACCTAATGTTGTTGTAAATGAATTAAATCCTGATTGGACTCTTGGTCCTGGTGATTATGAATTTTCTTTGACTAATGATGGATTGGAAAGAAAATATCTTGTGCATATTCCCTCTTCTTATGATGTTACCAAGTCTACACCAGTTGTGTTCAACCTTCATGGGGGAGGGGGTAGTGGAGAAGGGCATAGAGATAAAACCAACATGAACGAAAACTCTGAGAAACATGGATACATTGTTGTTTATCCCAATGGTATTCCTGCAAAGGGATTTGAAATAGTAAACGCACTTAATTGGAATTCTGGTATGAATTTCAAAACTCTAAGTCAAGCAGATGATGTAAGTTTTTTTTTAAAAATGATCAACGATTTAAAAAATCAGTTCAATATAGATGAAAAACGCATTTATTCTACGGGTTTTTCTAATGGAGGACAAATGTCATACAGATTAGCCTGTGAGTTACCCGATAAGATAGCAGCTATTGCACCTGTAGGTGCGCCTGTAAATGTAGAGGCATCATGTGATTCATCTAGTCCAACTCCAATTATGATTATTCACGGTAAAAAAGATCCATGTGCACTTTATGAAGGGGGTGTCTGCGGGGGAGGTTGTTTTTACAAATCTGTTGGCCTTAAACAATCTTCTAAAACAGAAGTGATGTGTATGGATGTAGATGCTGTAACCAATAATTGGAAAGCACATAATGGTTGCTCAGATGAATTCAAAATAACATATCAAAACGATGATGTTGAATGTAAAACTTACAATATTTGTACTGCAAATTCTGAAGTTATGTTGTGTACTAGTAATATTGCAGGACATACTTGGCCAAGTGAAGTACCTCCTTCTAAGATAGGAGTATTAAATGATCAAATCTATTCAGTATTAGGGGATATTACCTATGATATTTCCAATGAACAAATATGGAAATTCTTTGAAAAACATTCACTAGAATAATATTTAATTTGATTCATCATTTCATAAATTTGTAAATTAGTATATCCATACCATAATTTTAAAGTCGCATATCCAGATCAACACAAGTTCGATGATAACAAAGACGGAATAAATTGTGAAGAATAGTTCCGTTACAAAATAAATCCTTTGATAACTTACCATTTTTAATTAATATTTGTTAGAGATAAGAAGAATTTTAGAATGATTTTGTACTTTTAACTCATATTCTTCTGAACAAGTAGATTTTTCACATAGTAAATAACAAAATCCAGTTATCCCCTTAATTATGAAGGAATTATTCTAAATTCATGGTAAAATTAGGATTAATTCAAACTAAATCATATAGTACAAATCAAAAAGGGATTTCCAGGGCTTCAGAGATTTTAGAAAAACTAGGTAGAAAAGAGACAGAAATAGTCTGCTTACCTGAACAATGGCTAAAGAATAATGAAATTTTAGATTTTGATTTAGAGTTTTCAGAATTTAAGAAAATCGCTAAAGACTTCTCCATGACAATTATTCCAGGTGCATTTTATGAAATTACAAAGAGGCACACCTCAATCATAGCCCCCGTTATTGGACCAGAAGGGGAATTCATAGGCAGACAGGAAAAAATCCACCCATATGGCTATGAGCGAGGTATTGTAAAACCTGGAAATGAGGCCAAAATTTTCAATACAGACTGCAAATTTGGGGTGATAATTTGCTATGATATGGTATTTCCAAATGTTGCAAATACTCTAGCTAAAAAAGGAGCTCAAGTTTTGCTATCTCCAAGTAGGATTGTACGAAGGGGTATAGAGCCTTGGCAGATGTATGTTCAGGTAAGAGCACTGGAAAACAGGATACCTATTCTTGCTGCCAATGTAGAAAATCAAAGATTTGGTGGAAACAGCATCATTGTAGATTTAACTGAGAATAACAAAGTTGCTACTACAAAGATTACTAGATTAAACGGGGAAAGTGGAATAACAAGGGAATTTGCACTGGACAAATATGAAAAAAGTAGAAAAATAAGATATTCTGATTCAAATAAATTTCAATGATTATTGACCAGCAACAAACTTTTCACATGCAGCCTTTGCTGCAACATCAGAAGTCTGTTCTATTGGATGTTTCATCAAATAAGCACTGGCAGGCTTGATTGGACCACCAACTCCTCTATCAAGAGCAATTTTTGCCAATCTAATTGCATCCACTACAATTCCTGCAGAGTTTGCTTTGTCATCAACTTCTAAACGGACCTCCATATTGTAAGGGATGTTTGCCCATTGACGACCTTCAATTCTCATAAACATAAGTTTGGTATTACCCAAGAATGGTATAAAATCAGAAGGGCCAACGTAGATTTGATCATCATCTAATCTTTCATTAAGTTGACTTTGAACGCTTTCTGTTTTAGAAATTCTTTTTGAGACTAGTCTTTCTTGTTCCTTCATGTTCAGGAAATCAGTATTTCCACCAACGTTGATCTGATATGTTTTTTCGATTCTGGTTCCTCTGTCGTTGCATAATTTAGCTAATGTTCTATGAACTATAGTTGCACCAACTTGACCCTTAATATCATCACCAATGCAAGGAATATTTTTTTCTTCAAATTTTTTTGCCCATTTTTCATCTGAGGCAATAAATGACGGAATACAATTTACAAATGCAGTGTTTGTGTCAAGACAGATTTGAGCCCAGAACTCAGTTACTTTATCAGAGCCCACAGGCAAATAAGATACAATAATTTCAACTCCAGCATCTTTGATTATTTGTTTTACTTCTTCTGCAATCTGATCATTGGTTTTAGTACTGTGGATTGGCTTAACTCTGTTTTCCACCCATATTCCAACACCGTCCAATACAGGACTTTCATAGACGGTAGCATTTGATTTTGGCATTTCATCCTTTGGAATCCAGTCAACCATGTTTGGATATTCGTAAATTGCTTCATTGAGAGGTTTTCCAACTTTGTTTTCACCTACGTCAAACCCACAGACAAAATCAATATCATGAATGCCGTATCCAGCTAAGTTGTCATGAATAATTCCAGTGACTTGTTGCGAAGGATTTTTTCGATAGTATTCTATTCCTTGAATTAATCCTGAAAAACAATTACCAATACCAACTAAACCAACTTTGATTCTATCTGCCATTCGAATTTTGATGTTATTTGGCGAGTTAAAAGTTTTCTTAGAGAGATAGAAAAAATATTTCAACGAAAGCAACTTTTTATTCTTATTTCCAAAATGAATACAGATGCAGAATGGTAGCAAAAGAATTCTAACTTCAATATTTCTATTCTTTCTTGCCGGTCTGTTCGAGATTGGTGGAGGGTATCTTGTTTGGCTATGGTTGCGTGAAGATTTTAGCTGGATATTGGGGGCGATTGGCGGACTTGTATTATTTTTGTATGGAATAGTTCCAACATTTCAGAAAACTCACTTTCATAGAGTTTACGCTGCATATGGAGGAGTTTTTATCGTAATGTCTGTATTATGGGGAGGATTAATTGATGGAATCAAACCTGACAACTATGACATTGTTGGAGCAGTAATTGCAGTAATTGGGGTTTTGATAATTTTTTACTATCCAAGAAAAGGTGAGAGAATTTGGTCGAAGTAATTCTTTCGACTCTAGGTATTTTCTTTTTTGCAGCACTGCTAGAAATTGGCGGAGGATACCTAGTTTGGAAATGGTTGCGAGATCATAAAGAAAAGATATGGGGTTTGATTGGAGCATTGATTTTATTTACCTATGGAATTATTATGACATTTCAGCCTGAAAATTTTGGTAAGGTCTATGCAACTTATGGGGGAATTTTTGTTGTTTCATCAATAATATGGGGATATTGGGTTGACAAGAAAAAACCAGACAGATTTGAAATTATCGGCTCTATAGTGGTTCTAGTTGGTGTAACTGTGATGTTTTATGTTCCTCGTTGAAACCTGTTTTTTTCAAAAATTTGATTGGATTGGTTCCATCATCTAAAATAATCCACTTTGGTTCCATTAACAATTTGTATCAAGTGTTAACAGAGATCAACGGAAAAAACATTTCTTAGGCAAGTTCTATGATGATTATTCTATCAATCACACTGTCAAATGTCTTTTCTTTGAAACCTGTTTTTGCACCAGAATCACTAATCATCTTTTATTATCTGGAATTTTATCTATTGAATTAAAACATGAATGGTGTGTGTTCAAAAATTGATAAATAAGATAGTGTTGTAACCAATATTTGACACTTGTTGGTACACAAAAAACTAAGTAAATACAGAAGTTCGTTCACAACAGGATTAGTATCATGCAATATCAGCGGATTTGTGATTCTTCTATTAGCTATTATCCATGAATCATATTCAATGCAGGCATTAATTTTTGCATTCGGTGCATTTTCATTATCAATTTTGTGTATGTTTTTTTTAGCCTTTACTGATTCTTCAAAATTTAAATGGGTTTTTAGATCAATGGATAATTTACGTTAAACCATAGGACGGCAGATTAGACAATTTGTTCATACATTTAATAAATTTTATCTGTATCTTATTAATAAGAAGATAATACCATTACCTGGCAAGTGAAAGTAACAAATCAATGAACGTACTTTACTTGGAATATTTAATAATCCACAAAGATGATTGGTAATGTGTTGAAAAGTGAAATAAAACACATCTTGGTCGCATTGGACGGTTCTGATGCATCAAAAAAAGGATTGGATAGGGCAATTTACATTGCTAAACTTACTGGTGCGAAGATTACAGGGGTAACCGTGATAGTTGTCCATCCAACACTTGCCGGGACAGTTATAAACTATAAAAAATTTTTAACAGAAAAATCAGAAAAGATGTTAGAATCGACAAAAAAAGATTGTGAAAAACAAAAAGTTCCATTTATGTATAAAATCCTATATGGTAAACCCTCATCTCAAATTTCAGGATTTGCTAGCAAAGAAAAAGTTGACCTCGTTGTTATTGGTTCAAAAGGAATCGGGGGCTTCAAAGGAACAATTCTTGGAAGCATATCAAACTCAGTTGCACAAAAATCCAAAGTTTCAGTTTTAGTTGTAAAATAACAGATTTAGGTTAAATGATCTGTGGCTCCATTAAACATATTTAGTGTTATAAGAATAATTTGCCATCTAATCCAATTGTAAAGACAATATTGATACCTATAATCAAAGTTATGCTTGCTATCACATATTTTAGATATTTAGTAACCAACCCCAATTTTGAAAATAAAACAAAAGGTAACCCTAGCATCCCACTTGCAATAGTCATACCTATTATGCTGCCTACACCAAACAAAATTAAAAAATAAAGCATCATATCAAAACTGTTCAGAGTGGAAGCAGCTAATACTACAAGACTTCCACTACCAGCAATACCATGAACACAACCTATCAGATATGATTTGTGATTATGTTTATGACTTACATTATGAGTGTGCGAATGAGTATGAGCAATTCCATTTGGATGTGTGTGGGGATGAATATGTTTTTGTTTAAAGAATCTCTTGTTTGTAACTGTAAAAATTCCCAAAATAATTAACATTAAACCTACAACAACTTCTGCACTAACAAAGAAATTATCAGGAATGTTTAATGATAAACCCGCAATCAACAAGCCAATTAGAATTATACTGGAAGTATGTCCCATTCCCCACAGCATTCCTCTTAAAGAAGATAGTATAGTCAACTTTCTCAAAATCAGTTTTTTTGAACTAGTAGTTTTATTATTTAATAATTGAGTGGAAACTGCGCTAAGATGATCAGGTTCAAAAGCATGTAATAATCCAATCATCAAACCAGCTATAATCATTAAAAAAGGATTGTTGGCTTGTAACATTCCCATTAATGTATCAATCAATCACATTACCATATCCTATACGCTCTGTTCTAGGTCACAAAGAAGATATTGGTTAATGCAAATAGGCGTTGTAATAGATATCATCTTATTACGAGTATTGTTTCTAGTAATGGTAAAAGTTAGTAATCTCAAGCTTTCAGGGACACCAATCATGACTTGATATGGAGATAGAAGTTCTGGAATATGTTTTTGAATTTCATTTATTGTTTTACCTTCATCTAATGAAATTATAATATATGTAACAAACCATCCTAGAGTTTCATTTATGTTTAATCTCATGTTGTTTGCCAGACGCTTTTTGATTAATTGTGCAGATTCTAAGAAGATATCATTATCTAATTTTTCATAATGAAACATTTTCGTAAATGGTTTGGTATCAGGATCTCCCTGTACCAATACTTCAATTTTCATTAATCTCTCTTTGGGATTTCAGCTCGAGGATTTCCAAAATTGTAAGTGTTTCCAGTTCCACGATAATCGTTGGGCCTTACAGGACTTCCTTCATCCAAACCTCTTTTTGTTAATGACAATCCAGCTAATAGTTCAACAACAAGTCTTTGTCCTAATCCTGATGTGATGCCTCCATTGTAGGAACTTGAATCACTAACGTCATATGCTGGAGCAATTTCCACTAAATCCATTGCAAATCGATCAGGATCAAATGATTTGGATAATAGACGTATCATCCTAATGCCTTCTCTTGATGTAAGCCCATTTGGTTCAGGTTCTCCAGTTCCCGGTGCATAAGCAGGGTCAAAGGAATCTATATCCCAACTAAGATAGACGGCATCTGTCCCATCATTTGCCCTATCAGCTATTTCTTTTGCAATGTAATCGATACCTAATTCCTCAACATCAAGCATTGTAAACCATTGAAAATCTTGATCTGACATCCATTTGTACAAATCAGGTCCTGGCCAATATCCTCTCGGACCTACAAGAGAATAGTTTTTCCCCTTTAGACATCCCATCTCCATAATTCTTCTAATGTGTGCCCCATGATCATATTTGAATCCGGTTAGCCCCTGTGGAGCACAATCTGCATGAGTATCAAAATGAATCATTCCTATATTTTTGAATTTTTTAGCAAAAGCTCTAACATTTGCATAAGTAATTGAGTGATCTCCTCCAAGCATTACGGGAATGCCATCTGCCTCAAGAACTTCCTTTACTTTTAATGTCATTCTCTTGTGAGACTCTATTACATCACCTGGCGAAACTACAACGTCACCATAATCTACAGTTCTAAAAGTTCCAAATGGATCTGCGCCTGTTTCAATGTTGAATCGTTCGTAAGGAGGAGAGGGAATTGTAGAAGCAGCTCTAATTGCTCTTGGTCCATATCTCGCTCCGGGACGAATGGTAGTACCAAAATCAAATGGTTCCCCAATGATTGCAACATCCGGTTTTGCTTCAAGTAATTCTTTATGGGTCTTTACCCAAGGAAGATGCAAAAATGTATTAATTCCAACAAATGGAGCAACATCTGCACCCTTGTAATCATCGCCATAAAATTCCATGCCCATTTAAATCGAATTTAGTATGTGATTTTAATAATTAAAGATTTCAAGTAAAGTACGTATCTTGTTTTTTAATTGTTGAGAATTTTGAGACAGTAAAAAAAATCAAATTATGTGTAATATACGATTTAACTATAAAAACAATATTTAACTAAAAAAATCATGATATTAAAAAATTCAAAAAATGCATGGTATTTTTTGAATCAAGGTTTAACAGCAGTTTATTACAATGAATTTAAAAAAGCTATTTCAAAATTCAACAAAGCTATCTCTCTAGAACCTGAAAATATTGTAGTACAACTTCATAAGGGTACAACATTATATAAAATGGAAGATTTTCAAAATGCCATAGTTTGTTTTAACAAAGTCCTATCAATAGATCCCAAAAACCTAGATGCTTTGTATAACAAAGGTATTACACTTGAAAAGATAGAAAAATACGAAGAAGCAATATCTTGTTTCAAAAAATCCCTTGAAATAGATTCACAGTATTTGGAATCACAAACATCAATGGGACAAGTCCTTAGTAAATTAGGTCGTAATAAAGAAGCTCTAAAAATAACAGATCAGGTCTTGTCAAAAAATCCAAACAACTCTGCTGCCTTGTACAATAAAAGCTTAATTCTAGGAAGATTAAAAAAAAATTCCGAGGGAATATTATTCCTAAAAAAAGGCATTGAGGAAGATTCTAGGCAATCCAATATTCTATTTGAAAAAGGACAAAAACTTACTAAGAAAGGAAAGCATGAAAAAGCAATAAAATTTTACACCAAGGCTTTAGAGATAGATAACAAAAATATTAAAGCATTAGTAGCCAAGGGATGGACCCTTGATTTTGCAGGATTTTCAAATAAAGATATCTTCGTATTTTATGACAAAGCTCTGGAGATTGATCCAAAATGTACGGATGCTTTAATAAATAAAGGGTTAGCATTGGATAGAACCGGTCTGTACAAAAAGGCCATAGAGTGTTTTGATAAAATTTTAGAATATGAATCAAATAACGTCAGAGCCCTTTATAGTAAAGGCATAGCATTGTCATCATTGAAACGTTTCGGAGCTGCACGATTCTACTGTGAATGTGCATTAGAGATTGAACCAAGAAATATTCTTGCATTATGCAGCATGGTATGGTTTCTAGAACACTCAAAAAAATATAGAGAATCCCTTGCATACTGCGAAAAAGCATTAAAAATTAATCCCAATTATGTATATGCAATAAGCTATAAAGGAAAATTACTTTTATCATTAAAAAAATATGAAGAATCTTTAGAATGGTACAACAAAGCATTAACACTTGAACCGGATAATCAAACAGCAATTTATCACAAAAATAAAGTGCAAGCAGAATTAGACAAAATGAAGAAAGAGTCTATTTTTAAAAAACTTACAAAATTATGATTAAAAAAATCAAGTGAAATAAATTTTATAATATTTTTATATTTGTCTTGTGTAT
Source organism: Candidatus Nitrosopumilus sp. (assembly GCA_029861345.1). Taxonomy (GTDB): domain Archaea; phylum Thermoproteota; class Nitrososphaeria; order Nitrososphaerales; family Nitrosopumilaceae; genus Nitrosopumilus. Next base: position 7,253 of record JAOTZM010000014.1, on the reverse strand, counting down.
TGTTTTTAATGCAAAAAGTTAGTACACCAGAGGACATAGAAAGAGAATCAAGTAGAGTGATTAATGCACTATATGGTGATGTAAGTGACTTCAGAGTGAATGAAACATTTCAAATTCCTGAAAAAGGACCTAGAGAAGCATGGGATGTTCAAGTTAATTTCATGTTAGATGCTTTGAAATATACTGTAGATCTTGAAATCCAAGAAAAAGATGGTCAAGTCACTAATGCACGACTAATTGATACTATGACACCACTCTGATTTTTTTAATATTTTTAAAAATTCAAATGATATCTGATATTTACAGTGTCAAGATTTCTTTTGCTGCTTTAATTTTTCCAAATAAATTATTAATATAGACATCCAGAAATCGTTCAAAGCTCGGAATTTCATTGGGGTCATCTACATTATTTTTTTGTTTTCGATATTCTTCTTGAAGCCATTTAAAATTTGACTCTTTTAGACTAATGTTGTTGTTTTGAGAATTATATTTTGATTCAAGCATATTAACGATGAAATAACTCACAAATTTTGTAAAGCATTTTACTCTATATTTTTCTTCATATTCTTCACCATGTTTTTCATGATTTTCTTCTAACCATTGTTGTACATCAGATCTAATAGTTATGGTATTGTAGCTGCCAGATAGATCTAGCCTAATGTTATGAGATTCTACTGAATAATATCCCATCTTAACTTCATTCATCATAATGATTAAGGTGCTAGGTAGAAACATTCCAGGATAATGCTTATCGGTTGCCTCTTGTAATCTAGTGACAATAACAGGTTTCATACCAACTGTAGCATATCCTTTTCCAGGCATATACAGTGAATGAATTTGGTGTTTATATTATTTTCATAAATTTATTTAGAAGACATTATTTTTTTTTAAATTCTTTTATTAATCGAATCAATACCCACAATGTTCCCATTGCAACAATTCCTGTACCAAGTCCAATGTAAAAGGTATCAGATTCACCAGATTGACTTAAACCAACTCCCAAAATAATTAAAATAACCGCAAAAGCGTATTGCTTATCCATCTTTTGCCTAAATAGATTAAATTAATAAGATTTTGAATTTGTTCAACATTTTAGAAATGAAGTATTTTAAATCATTCATCATCATTTTTTATTAAGAAATAAGAAAATTATTTAGAACTAATCAATCTGGTAAATTTTTTTAAATTTTGGCATTATTAGAACAAGAAAATTCTAATTTATTTTTGAAATATTATCATCAGATCTAAATTTTACTTATAACTATTAAATTTAGAATATTTATCACATTTAATGTATTATACGTATAAATTTCTCCTCATTAAACGTATTTTACTTGAAAATTTCAAAATTTATATAATTTTTTTTATCTATAGAATCAATGGTGGAGATGGATGGCTTTGGCATTGCGGTAGCGGCCTTCATCATTATTACACTCGCAGTAGGAGTATTTGCAGGCAGATTAGTCAAGAATAGTGGTAAGAGGTTGATAGTTGCAGGAAAAAGCTTGCCTTTAGCAATGGTTGGAACGATGCTTGCAGCTCAAGCAGTTGATGGGAATTCATCATTAGGAAATGTTGCACTCGTGTTTGAATTTGGGTTCTGGGCCGGAGCAGTTATTCCGTTGGGCCTAGGATTGTGTCTGTTAGTAACAGCTGCATTCTATGCTAAACCACTAAACAAAATGTCAATGATTACATTACCTGATTTTTATTTTAGAAGATTTGGAAATGGCGCTGAAGGAATTTCAGGGGTCCTTATGATTATTAGTTTTCTAGTTCTTGTAGCAGGTAATTTAGCTGCCAGTGGATTTATTTTGGAAGTTGTTTTTGGAATAGATTATTTCTGGGGCATATCAATTTCAGCTTTAGTAGTAGTAGCATATACAATTGCTGGAGGATTATTTGCATCAGCGTATACAAATTTGTTTCAGGTTTATCTTGCAATAGGATCATTCTGGGCGGGATTCCTCTTCTTTGCCGGAGGTTTTTCAGACGTACCGTGGGATGTAATTTACAACAATGCACCACCAGAGTTTATGGACCTTTCGGGATTGTATGATATTGCCAATGGAGCATTAATCAATTGGGGAGCAATTCTTGCACTAGGATTAGGAGACATAGTTGCACTTGACTTTATGGAGAGGGTGTTCTCAGCTCGTAGCCCGAAAACAGCACAGAAAGGTGCACTAATGGGTGGAGCACTTACTATGTTTACAGTAGTTCCAACAAGTATGTTAGGAATTGTGGCATTTTACTATTTGCCAGGAGATACGTTGCCAGATCTAGCATTACCCTTACTATCTACAGAATTTATGCCGTTTGCAATTGGTGCCGCAATATTGATGGGGGTAATTGGAGCATCGATGTCCACGGCTAGTGGAGGACTATTAGCCATATCCAGTGTAATCTCTAGAAATATGATGCAGAGGATAATCAGAAGGCGGTGGATGGGAAAACCAAATTGGAGTGATAGTAAACTACTCGTAGTTACACGCATTGTTATTGCTCCAATGATGATAGTTGGAACAACGCTAGGTTATCTTGTACCAGCGCCAGGAATTTATCTTATCTTAGCATTTGACATAGTATTTGCCGGAGCCTTTGCCCCCCTTACATTTGGTTTATTCTGGAAAAAGGCAAACATGCCGGCAGCAATTGCGTCGCTTATTGTGGGGTCACTTTTACGATTCTACTTCTTCTTTACCATGCCAGAAGAATGGGCAGGATTAGATACAATGATACCCCCCGTTGTTGCATTTGTCCTGTTTATAGTAGTAGCACTTGCAACTCAAAACAAGTATCCAGGAAAAGCAAGACACGACATACGAGACTATGTCCCACCAGAAGAAGACATCATTGCAGGAGAAGACTTGAAACACTTCAATGAAGGTAGTGAAGCAATGCCAGAAGGGTATGACTCCAATACATCTAGTCCTGATGAAGATCTGTCAAGTAAGAATGCAATGTAAAATCAAAAAAAGTAGAAATGGGGATTCGATGAGTTTTATTTTGTTATTTTTTTGTGAACTTAAAATCTTCAATAAACATGTTTTAATATCTCAAAGGAGGCTAAGAGTGAATGAAATATCCTGATTTGCTTGATCAAGATATTTCGCGTGTTGGATTACAAGACTCACAAAAATACAATCTGATTTCAGGTAAACTTGTTACAGAAATAGTCAAAACATCTCTTGGTCCACGTGGTATGGAAAAAATGTACATCGACATACTTGGAGAAGATACCATAACAAAACATGGAGGTGCATTTTTGAGAAAAGTGGATGTTGTTCATCCAGCAGCTAAATCTGTTATAGATGCTGTAAATACAGTTGACACTCATGTTGGTGATGGTACAACATCAGCAGCTGTTTTGATAGGGAGTTTACTCAATCATGCTGAAGAATTATTAAAAATTGGAATTCCGGTTGCTGCAATTACAAGGGGGTATGAGAGAAGTTTAGATTGTGCTTTAGAGATATTAAATGAAATTAAGATAAAGTCAAACAGAAGAGATAGAAAAACAATGAAGCAACTACTTGCTACATGCTTGGAGGGGAAAGCAATTTTCGATTTACAGGAAGAAAATATGAAAATTATAGACATTATCATAGAGGCAATCTGTCAAATAACCAATCTGGAAAGAGGAAAGATAAATGTTGATGACATCAAAATTGAAGAAAAAATAGGAAATTTAGCAGATATTGAATTGATCAAAGGTACAATAATTGATAAAACAATAGATAGTTCAGCAATGCCTAGATCTATCAAAGACGCCAAGATTCTGTTAATAAATGAACCATTAGAACCAATGAGATCAAAAACGGAAGCAGAGATAGAAATAGAATCACCTGAACAAATGAGTCAATTTCTTGACCAAGAAAATAAAGACTTGCTTGCATTTGTCAAAAAAATTACAGATTCAGGAGCTACAGTAGTAATATCAAGGAAAGGAGTAAATGAGTTTGTTCAGGAAGCTCTTGCAAAAAAAGGCATCATCTCAATGCGCAGGGTAAAGTATAATGATTTATGGTGGTTAGAAAAGGCAACCGGTGCAAAGACCTGTGAAAATATAGAGAAAATTTCTAACAATGAATTGGGTTTTGCAAAAAAAGTTTATGAGAAAACTATTGGGGGTGATAAAATGATGTTTGTAGAAGCTGGCAATAATCCAAAATCTGTAACTTTGTTATTGAGGGCAAACTCAAAACGATATCTTGATGAATTCCACAGAAATGCTTTGAATGCATTTTATGTATTAAGAAACTTTATTGAAAACCCGTTCATTGTATATGGTGCTGGTTCTGCCGAATGGATAGTAGCACAAAAAATTAGGGAGCAATCTGTCACTGTAGAAGGTAAGGAGCAAATTGCAATAGAGAGATTTGCAGATGCCGTAGAACAGATACCGTTGACATTAGCACGGAATATAGGAATGAATGAATTAGATACACTAACACAGTTACGAACAAAATCTTCAAAGTCTAATGGCAAAATGAAATGGTATGGGATTGACTCCAACACTAGAAAAGTGTTGGATACGTCATCATCTGAAATCATAGAAACTGTGGTAGTAAAACAACAAGTCTTCAAAACTGCAGTTGAAGCAACTAACATGATACTAAACATAGATGATGTGTTCATGAAAGATTTGATTGACAACACACATTGCCATATTGATGGAACTGTTCATGCTCATCATGATGGTGGAAAATCTCACAATCACTTTGAGCAAGAAGGATTAGAACAAAGACAAATGCATCATTATTACTAGATAACTAAAAATAGATGCCAAAGGAATTTAGACAAGATACAAAGTAAACAAATTCTCAACGCGTAAAGAAATTATAAAAAAGCAAAGAATTTACCTTTGGGTAAATTTATTTTAAAGTAAGAATTGGACATTCTATATTTTTGTATATGTGGTTTACAATATCTTTGTAGTTGTGAATATCAATATCTGATGGAGGAGTAGAATTTACAACCAAAAGTTCAATGTTGTTCTTTTGCACATATATCGCAACAAATTCTGATAATGAATCAACAAAGACATTTTCTGTTTTTACAGAAATATTGTAATACTTTGCCATTTCTTCAAATTCTTGTAGCGCTAGTTGTGCTTCTTTGGCTAACTCATTTTGTTTTTTCTTCTCTGATTTTGTTTGAAATAAACCAAAAGTAGGATGTCCCTCATGAAGACATTTAAGAAAAATAATATTGGAGTTAAATTTTTTGGCTAATTCAAAAGTTATACCAATAACATATTGGCTGTTTTTTAACACAAATGAACAGATTAGAATATTTTGAAACATGTTTTCTTTAATTTTCTGGGTAAAAATTGTATTTAAAATCAAAGTCATTCTATGTACTTTTCTAGATTGGGTTGGCTTTTACACAATACAGAATATATCAAAATAAATGACGGGTTTGTAGTTTTGTACACAGAATATCAAATTCCAGTATAGAAAAAATACCTCTCCACATATATGAAACGAAAGTACAGTGTTTACAACATAAATCAAAGCAGATTGAACAACAAATGCATATCAATTTGGAGGATAAAATGCAGGATAATCTATGGAGTAATTGAACGTGTTATTTCTTGTTCTGATTTTGTATTTATTTCGATGTTCAATTGGTTTTTATCATCTAATTCAACTGATTCTTCTGATTCATCTGAAGAGTCAAATCCAAAATAGAAAATCAAATTAATAACAACAAACATTATTGCAATGAGAATCAGTCTACTCTTCATCGATAGCTTTCTTTCAGGATCGGGTTTGTGAGGCACAATGTAAATTCTAATCACTTATTTTTATCTATGCCTAAAACAAAAATTTCTCCACAAGATTTAAAGTCCTACTTGACTTGTGAAAATAAATTTGAATGAAGAAAAATTAGAAGAGTATGATGAAATTTTTAAATTTATAAAAGAAAAATTTCCTGATTGGGAGAGGTTATTGACAGCAGGTCATATCAAAATCAAAACAAATCAACATACAGTGCAGTTTGCATCTATGGAACAAATTTTGCAAAAATTTAATCTAAGAATTACAGATATTTCTTATTCTGACTATTATGGTATTGTTTTTGGAATTGAAAAAATTTAGAATTACATCTAGGCAGAAATTTATACCTGACATCAAGGGATAAAATATGATAGAACCAGGTCGTCCAGTTAAAGATATTGAGATTGATTCAAACATATCAATAGAAAAAATATTTGAAGAATTATCTCAATCAGGTGGATTTGAATCAGTAAATCTATCAAACGGATTAGAAATTTTAACAGAGATGATTTCAGATAAGCAATGCCTCAAATTTGTCTCATTTGTGGCAGCTCTAGTTTCAACGGGAACAAGAGGAATCATCAAAGATATGATTAAAAACAAATGGTTTGATGTTGCCTTAACAACGTGTGGAGCATTAGATCATGATATTGCAAGGCATTTCTCGCATTATAACGAAGGGTCTTTTACCATGGACGACAAGGAGTTAGCTGATCAGAACATCCACAGATTGGGAAATGTGCTTGTGCCAATGGATAATTATGGCCCACTCATTGAAGAAAAGATGCAGGCATTCTTAGAAGAAGAATACCAAAACGGTACAAGGGAGATGACTACATCTGATATTTGCAGAATGATTGGAAAGAATTTGGGAGAGGATTCGTTTCTTTATTGGGCATACAAAAATGACATCAAGGTAGTAGTTCCAGGGATTGTAGATGGTGCAGTTGGTAGTCAGATATGGCTATTTACACAAAAACATCAAGATTTCAAACTAAACATAATAGGTGATGCAGATCTGCTCTCAGGACTAATATTCAAGGCAGAAAAATCAGGCGCCTTAATGATTGGCGGTGGAATCTCAAAGCATCACACGCTTTGGTGGAACCAGTACAGAGAGGGAATGGACTATGCATTTTACATTACAACTGCGCAAGAGTTTGATGGAAGTCTTAGCGGAGCATTAGTCAAAGAAGCCATTTCATGGGGAAAAGTAACGCAGAAAGCAAAACAAGCAACACTCCATGCGGAAGTGACAACAATATTACCATTCATCTATGCTGCACTTGTCTCAAAATTGAAAAACTAGATTCAAAATTAGATAAAAATTATTATCTAATAAATGCAAAAATTATTCAATGTTTCCTCGAATTAGGATTAAAGAATTAAAACCACTTGATTTAGAAGGAGGGTATCTTATAGATGGATTTCCATCAGTAGGATTCAGTAGTGCGATTGCAACTGAAT
>JAOTZM010000165.1 GCA_029861345.1 Candidatus Nitrosopumilus sp. | reverse complement strand
GTAATTGCCATTCCTTGACTTTGAGCAAAAACATCTTGTTGAATTGAAGTTACTGAAATTAATGCCATTGCCATTAGGGCTATTGCCATTGATGTTGTAGAACGTTTAAAATTCATCCTAATTTCACCCAGCTATATCGCTATTTATGTATATTTAAAAAGAGAAAAAAGATGAAATTTAGTATCTTGGCATAATACTGAGTCTTGATCTTGCAGAAACTGCAATTATTGAGATAATTGCTACTGCTAGAATCATGGCTGCGATTGTACCAAATTCTGGGACTACAAATGTGCCGATTATTTCGATCTCTTCAGCCCCTACTGGGAATGCTATGGTAAGTTTTCTGTCTGTTTCTGATCTTGTTTCATCAAAGTCTACTTCTTCACCGTCAATCAAAACAAAGTATTCATCGTCTTGTCCATTTTCAAGTAATGCATCCGCCACAGATCTAGGGATTGTGAGGGTCAGTGAACCATCGTTAAAAGCATCAATAGAAATGATTAGTGAATTTGCATCCACATCAGGCATTATACTTAATAATTTTCCACCTGTAATCTCATATCCTATTAAATCACTTGATCCTTCAACTGAAATGGTTGATCCTTGTGGTGCCATTGTAGAACCATCAAATTCAAATGATGCTGTTGCTGAACGATTTTCGGTTCCATATTGTACTGTAACCGTGTATACTCCTCCTGATTTCATTAATGCTCCACCTGCAGTAATTTCAGTACTGAATTTTTTGTCAGCACCAATTGTTATTTGTGCAATTGATACCACGTTTCCATTAGGAGCTTCAACAATCATACTAACTGGAGTTCCTGAATACAGATCTCTAACTTCACCTGTTACTAGAATTGTTTCACCCTCTGAATAGGATGCTTTGTCAACAGTAACAACAATCGAGTTTTGTATTTGTCCAAATGCTGGTGCAATACCAATACTTACAATCAAAATTGTAGCTAAGGCAAACACCGATAGATGAGCTTTCATCAATCTAACGCCTAAGTTTGTACTATTTAAGGTTCTGAAAAAAATTATTGACAAAAAAGAAAAAACAGTCCTTTTTACGAAATTCAGATTAGATATATATTAACCTGAGCGTCAAATTTTGACAGTTTGTGTATATTATTTTCTGTTACATTTAATGTTCTGCGTGGGGGCTTCGTAGATGGCAACTAAAAAAAATCAAGTCCTAGTTCCTGATCATGTTTATGTACCAAAACATGAAATAATTACCAAACAAGAAGCAGAAGAAGTTTTAAAAAAATACAATTGTAAGCCTACTGAATTACCATTAATGTTTGTAAACGATCCTGCGATTTTGGGATTGGGTGTAAAACCTGGTGATATGATTAAGATTACTCGAAAGAGTCCAACTGCAGGCAAGAGCTTCTATTATCGATACGTGGTGGAAGTATAGATGGTAGACCCTTCAACAAAACGCTGGCCAGTAATTCAAGATATTTTAAAACGTGAAGGTATAGCACGTCAGCATCTTAACTCCTTTGATGAGTTTTTAGAGAGAGGTCTTCAAAGTATTGTAAACGAAGTTGCACAAATAGAAATTGAAAACACTGAATATCCTTACAAGATTCAACTAGGAAAAGTCAAACTTCAACAACCAAGAATGATGGAGCTTGATGGTTCTATCACTCATATCACTCCAGCTGAGGCAAGACTAAGAAACGTTTCATACTCTGCACCTGTAATGATGGAAGCTAGCGTTGTAGAAGATGGAAAAATTTTGGAATCTAGATTTGTTCACATTGGTGATGTTCCAGTAATGGCAAAATCTAACGCCTGTATCTTACATAATTTTTCTACACAAAAATTAATTGAACATGGGGAGGATCCAAATGATCCTGGTGGTTACTTTATCATCAATGGTTCTGAAAGAGTAATTGTAGGATTAGAAGATCTTTCTTACAACAAAATTATCGTTGATAGAGAAACTGTAGGTGGAAATATTGTATTAAAAGCCAAAGTCTATTCTTCTATTGTTGGTTATCGTGCAAAATTAGAACTTGTCATGAAAAACGATGGATTAATTGTTGCTCGAATTCCTGGCTCTCCAGTTGATATCCCAGTTGTAACATTGATGAGAGCACTTGGATTAGAATCTGATAGAGAAATTGCTGCAGCAGTTTCATTAGTAGATGAACTTCAAGATGAATTGGAAGGTTCATTTGAAAAAGCAGGTGATGTTCCAACGGCAAAAGATGCAATTGTCTACATCAGCAAAAGAATCGCTCCTGGAATGTTAGAAGAATTCCAGATAAAACGTGCAGAAACTTTGCTTGACTGGGGATTATTACCACACTTGGGTAAACATCCTGAAAATAGAAAAGAAAAAGCCCAATTCCTTGGCGAGGCAGCATGTAAACTATTAGAATTAAAGCTTGGTTGGATTTCCCCTGATGATAAGGATCATTATGGAAACAAAGTAATCAAGTTTGCAGGGCAAATGTTGGCAGATCTGTTTAGAACTGCATTTAGAAATCTTGTTCGAGATATGAAATATCAATTAGAAAGATCAGGACAAAAACGTGGAATCAATGCAGTGGCTGCAGCAATTCGTCCTGGTATAATTACTGATAAGCTAAACAATGCTATTGCAACTGGAAACTGGGGAAGAGGGCGTGTTGGTGTTACACAATTACTTGATAGAACAAACTATCTTTCAACAATCAGCCATCTTAGAAGAATTCAATCTCCTCTTAGCAGAACCCAACCAAACTTTGAAGCAAGAGACTTGCATGCAACTCACTTTGGAAGGATTTGTCCAAGTGAAACTCCAGAAGGCTCAAACTGTGGCCTTGTAAAAAACTTGGCACTCTCTGGAATTATTTCCGTAAATGTTCCATCCGAAGAAATTGTAGAAAAACTCTATGATCTTGGAACCGTGCACTTTTTTGATGCAAAAGAAGATCTCAAAAAAGATGGAACCCGAGTATTCGTTGATGGCCGTCTGATAGGATATTTCAGTGATGGTCAGCAGCTAGCCGAATCCCTAAGAGATCTCCGAAGAAATTCAAAGATTCATCCTCA
>JAOTZM010000166.1 GCA_029861345.1 Candidatus Nitrosopumilus sp. | reverse complement strand
AGAATAGACTTACTGTGATACCAGTCTCATTGTCATTTGTAAGTATGATTGAAAACCAGAATACAATTTTGAATAATATTATGGATATTCAAAAGTGATAATTGTGATTTGATTTATCTTTGATGGATTCAGAATTATTTGTATTGTCTTATTCTGTATGTCCAAAATGTCAAAGTGAAATGAAATGGTCGCATCATTTTGGGGTTCTTAAAAGTGAAAAAGCAGGATTGTTTGGAGGTCTAATGCTTGACCGTGCTAAGATTTGCTCAAGATGTGGCTATATAGAATTTTATCTTGATTCAAATAGTATGAAAAAATTACAAGAAGATGAATTAAAATCAGATTTAGATTAAACGTCATAGTTCGAACCGAACTACAATTACCCCTCCTTTATGTTGTTATAGGATTATAATTCAAGAATTGAGGAATTTTTGAAAGTTTTATTGTAATTGATTTAGAATACAAAAAATGAAATCTCCAAGAAATTATTATTCTTTTAATTTAAAAAATAACCAATTCTTTTCTTTTGGTTTAAAATGAAGTAAACAGTATCTTCCCTGCAATTTCGGTCCTTTAATATCTACAATCCATTTTCTAGAGGTTTTTTCTTCAATCTCAAATGTCCCTTTATCCCAGATCGTGACTTTTCCTGCACCGTAATTTCCCTTTGGAATTTCACCTTCAAAATGAGCATATTCGATAGGATGATCAGGTACGGCGACTGCTAATCTCTTTTCACCTTCAGTTTCAGGTGGATGTTTTGGCAAAGCCCAAGATTTTAGGACGTCATCATCTTCAAATCTCAAATCCCAGTGCAAACGCGTTGCATGATGCTCTTGAATAACATATACAGGTCTTCGTAGATTGTTTTTTTCATATTGTTTTATAATTTCTTGGCAAAAACTTTCAGAGATTTCCTCAGACATTAGATATCATGTGTTTTGCTTAATTTAACAATATTGATGTAGGTTGTCATTTTGATATGTTCAGGATTCCAATCCACCAAACAATATGCAAGGATAGTCTTTACTAAAAAGATATTTTTAGTATTTTCAAAGTTGATTTTCTCGTCAGATCTTTTAAAGAAAGATTTCCTAACAACATTCATGGGTTTTAGTAAAACTTGTCCTTTATGTAAGCAATTTTTTTCTTCGCTAGTCACATACATGTCCCATATCAAAAATGATCATAGTGAGGTCCCTCCTGAAGCATGTCTAAAGGACAATAGTGAATTGAATGGTCATTTAGAAAAATTGAGTAGACAAAAGAAAAAAAGATTTTATGGCCTTATGCATCGATTGCAAAACGGATTAGTTATTTTACAATCATCACTGGAATTTTGGAGGTACGAAGAACATAATTTGAAATACTCCCAAGGAAAAATTCGCTAACAGAACCTAACCCCCTTGAACCAATTACGATAAGATCAAAATTATTCTTTTTCGCATAGGAGACAATTCTAGGCCCTTCTTTGCCAAATTCTATTATGTCTATGAAGTCAATTCCATTTTTTGAACATTTTTCTTTTGCTTTTTTTGTAAAATTTTCGTATTGTTTGTGAATAGATCTGTTGACTATTGCCTTAAATGCATCAAGTTCAGACGGCAAATTTGGAATCACAAATATTCCTGTTATGAAAGATTCACTTTGTTTAGCAAGGGATATTGCTTTGTCCAAGCCCCTAAAAGAATTGTTAGAACCATCTAAGGGCACCAAAATTTTCTTTAATTTTACCATTACTAGTTTGGGAAAATAATATCAGATAAACAGAATTGATAATTACTAAGTATGAGAATAGGATTGGATAGTTCATGATTTGCTGCAATGGTTGCAGCTTCATATAGTAATTTTGGCTACTAGATAATTTCTGATTTCAAATTATGTCATGGATTAAGATTTTTGAAATCTAAACATTTGGAATCATATTCATTCAAGTATTGTTTGCTGTTAATTCGAGGATCTTTAATGTATAATTCACAGGTTTCAGGATCTATTAATTTACTGCCACTAGTATCATTGTTAAAATACTGTATTGCAAGTATTCCCAATAAAACAACTATCAAAATAATAGGTAATTTTTTTGATGCTAAATCCACAGATTATTTTGAGGGTTTTGTCTTTTTACTCTTTGTTAATGAACTTGCGGGCATTAGACAGATTTGGCATCAATTCTAATTATATTAGAAGTTAAAATAATCTCTAAAAAGTAAGATTTATTGGCTTAAATTATTTGTTAAACAGTAATTGGTTTGCACACCATGACAGATACAACGAATATTAGCCACCCATGAAAGTATAATTTTAATTTTGTTTCATAATTCGGCAGGTTGTGTTCATCAATTTTGAGGAAAATCAGAGAGAACCCGTTGATATAATCATTAACACAAATACTAGAATTTTTAAATTATAAAAAACTTTGAAAAATAAAAAAAGGGTGTCTTGAATCCTAAAATCATTAATCATACTTTAAACGCTAACAAATTTTGTTTATTCTTGAGATTCTTGCACATTTTTCCAAAGTATATTCCTATAGCAGTTACTGTAACTACTGCAGCTAGAATAATTATAAACATCCATTGGAACTCTTCAGGTTTCTCAGTTACGTCATTAGTTACATCATGTATAGTTACACAATCAACTGAATAGCATACATCTTCTACAACTGCATAAAACTTTACAAAATCTTCAAACGTGTCTTGAGCACCTACAGTTGGTAAGAGATTGTTTTGCCTTAGAAGATTTACTTTAATGTCATGGTATCCTGATTTTGAATCAATGTAGATATCTTTTTGATCAATAGGATACTCTACTATACTTCCGTTTTCAACGATAATTTTCTCAAAGGTATGCTCCTTTGGTAAATCAATTACTGCGTGAAGCACCTCAAAATTTTTAACAGTAGTTGGTTTTTCTACATTATAGGAAACCATTTCATCTGAATCCAATACAACAGCCTTGATTGCTCTTTCAAATCCGTTAGGCTCAACGGTGAATGTTTGGTTCTCAGTATCAAAGATGTGGCCCATGTGTGGATCTGATGGCGGAGTTATG
>JAOTZM010000167.1 GCA_029861345.1 Candidatus Nitrosopumilus sp. | reverse complement strand
CTTGTAATTCCCCAGAATTGTGGGGCCATTTGACGTTTGAGTTTTTTACTTCCTGAAATGCTTACCATTAATTCTCATCTTCCTTTTTTTCAGTTTTTTCTACTACTTTTGTTTCTTTAGGCCCTTCTTTAACCGATTTTTCTTTTGCTGGAGTTTCTTCAGGCTGTTTTCTTGGGTTTTTACCTTCAAGATTTGCCATTCTCCATTTGTCATCTGTACTTAGTGAAGTCACTACAAGATTTGATGTGTGAATGTAAACATCAAATTTATCTCCTTTTGTTTTTTCTTTTTTTATACCTTCGATGGCAACACTGCTTTTTTGTGTAGATATCTTTGAAACTTTACCGTCTACTCCCTTGAATTCTCCTCGGAGAATTGTTACACTATCCCCTTCAATAACTCGAACACTTCTTTTCCCATATTTTTTATGTAAATCTTTTGATAGTGCACTTCCAAGTTGTTTGCTCTTTGTATGGAATGTTGCACGATAAATCAAAGTGTTGCGCATTTTAGTTGGTTTCATCTTCTCATACCACCATTGATGCCAAGTTAGCTACTCTTGGCCATTTTTCTGAAGCTTCTGCTGCAACTGGTCCTTTGATGTCTGTTCCTTTGGTTTCTCCTTCTGGAGTAATTAAGACTGCAGCATTGTCTTCAAAACAAACTCTGACACCATTTAATCTACGTACTGCATATTTTTGTCTGATAACAACTGCACCATAAACTTGCTTTCTTAATTCTGCTGGTCCTTTCTTTACTACCACATTACAAAAATCACCCACTGCTGCTGCAGGAAGTCTTGATACTCTAGTTTTATGCCTTGGAACATTAATTACTTCTAAAATTTTAGCGCCAGAGTTATCAGCACATACAATCTCCGCACCAACCGGAATTGATCTTGTAACATAAGGTCTGAATTCTTCTACTCCTTTACCTGCTTGTTTTGCCATTATGATCTAACCTCTACAACTACATATGAAACAGATTTTGATATCGGTCTACATTCTGCAGTCAATACATGATCTCCTGATTCAACATCAATACAATTAGGCACATGTGCATGAATTGTGCTTTTGCCTCTTGCATATCTCTTAAATTTACTAAAGTATATGGGGGCATCTTTTTGTAGCGTAATTGTCTGTTTTGCTTTGTTGCCCGTTACCTTTCCATCAAAGAGCTTTCCCCTTACTGACAGAGAACCATGAAATGGGCAATTCTTATCTGTGCATTCTCTTTTTGGCTCTTTTACTTTTAACCCGATGTTTAGAGTCATGATTTTCCTCCTATTCTGTCAAATGGTCTTTTTGCAATTTTAGATCCTTCAACAATTACGTCTTTGTTTTCAATTGAAAACTTCCAACTGTTTTTGGACTTTGCAATTGATTTGGTTCCATTCTTTGTGTTTATTGTAAACATTGATTTTGTTTCATTAACAATCCTTCCATTTAATCCTATTATTTGTGGGTTGGATGAATTAGTAATCTCAGTGTGTAATCCAATGAATTCATGTGATGTAATGTTATCTGCTGTGATCATTTCTCTTTTTTCATCTCACTTACTCTAGTTAGCATTCTTGCAATGTCATGACGGAGTGGTTTTAGTTTGCCACTTTCTTTTCTTAATGTACCCTTAGAACCATCAACTCGAAGTTTTGCAAGTTCACTTCTTGTCTCTTGAATTTTACTTTTAAGATCTTTTTCGTTTAATTGTTTAATAGTCTTCATACTTATTCTGGTCATTTGAGTTTGGCCTCCTCTTCTTCTAGTGTTTCAAGATCTTTCATTTTTTCCTCCTCAATTGCGATTTGTTCTGATTCGGTTCTTGCTTTTCTTTCAGTTTCGGTTTCATCTCGCATCTTACCTGTTGTTTCATCTTGTACTTGTTTTATTTTCTTTGGTTTCTCAACTTTCATTTCAAATTCTGGCACAAATTTTTCTTTTCTTGCAATTCTAATTCTAATTCCAATTAACCCCATTGCAGTTTTTACATGGGCAATGTCTTCATCAACAATAATTTCTGCATGATGCCCTGCTCTTGGTAGGATTCCTGCAGTATGTTTTTCAAATGCCGAACGGTCGCCGCGTAGTTTTCCAGAAATTGTTATTTGAACTCCCATTGCACCATTTTCCATGATTTGTTTTAATGTCCACATTGTTGCTCTCCTAAATGCAGTTCCACGCTCAAGATGGGAAGCCATTCTGTTACACATAACACTAGGAGATAACTCTGGTTTTTCAATTTCTACGACTGAAATTTGTGGGTTTTTTAATCCAAAGTTTGTTGCAAGTTTGTCTGTAAGATCTCTAATCCCAGAACCTTTCCTTCCTATGACGATTCCTGGTCTTGTTACATGTAGTGCTACTCTAGTTCCAGTTGGTGTTTTTGATATTTCAGCATGTGAAAAACCTGCATCTTTAATTGCAGTTCTTAGATAATCTTTGAGGAGCATCATGTTGTAGTTGTCTTTGATTACATTTTTGACTGCTGACATTTCTAAATCTCCTGAGCTACCAATTCGACATGAGTTAACACATTGTTCTTTGGAGTTGCTCTTCCCATTGCTCTTGGGATGAATCTCTTTATAGTTACTCCTTTGTGTGTAGTTGCATTTACAATTTTTAATCTATCTAAATCCATTCCTTTGTACTCTGCATTTGATTCTAAATTATCTAAAACTTTGAGAAATTCTTTTGCTGTTTTTTGAGGATAGCGTCCTGACATCATTCCGGGATCTGATCTGTGTCCTACTTGATTTTTGAATCGTCTAAATGCAATCGCTCTATCTTTGTTAATTACTGCTTGAAGGTAATCCCTTGCTTTTTCAATTGACAATCCCTTTATTGCAATTGCTACTTCACGTGCATGTTTATGTGAAATCTCTTTTTCTCTTAACGAAGAGCGTACATGTCTTGTTGCATCATAATTTTGGAAAGCGTAACTGAATCTACCCATAATAATCACTTTAATGGCACATAGAGACTGGATCTTGACGCTCCTACACCTGGTGCGCCATGTGAGACTCTCTTGTTTGTTATGACGTATTCTCCCAAG
>JAOTZM010000164.1 GCA_029861345.1 Candidatus Nitrosopumilus sp. | reverse complement strand
GCTATCTCGATTCCTTTTTCATTACCACAACCTAAATGATAAAAAATGTCATTTCTACCTAAATTTACAAATTTAAAAATTTCTCTAAAAGATTTTTCTGGTAGCTGGACATCTTCTCCACTAAGCACATTTTCTGGAAGTGTTTCTAAATACTCTTCAATTTTCAATAATGTTATTCCAACTAATGGGAATTTATTCTCTTTTGCTTGTACTTTTCCGCCTACAACGTTTACCATAAATGCGTTAAAATCCTAACATTTTGTCATGAGTGCAAAAAACATCCATCTTTTCTCAAGACAGGACTTTTTTGATAAAGTCTTTAGGAAAAGTGGTTCTCACAATAGTTCAATAACCACAATACAGATTCATTCATAATCTTAGATAGGATTATGAAAATAGAGTATGAAAAATTAAAATTCAAACATAAAATTAGATGTATGATGAGGAATAAAGAAACAGAGAAGAGTTTAGTTAAAGATTACAAAAAACTCAAACCAAAAGACAACGTACGATACCGTGAATCAATTAAAGATGTAATGGAGAATACAAAACCTTGGAAATCTGTGAGGAAATTTTATAATTTTGAAGTTAATCCTATCTTAAATGAAAAAGTCATCATCACAGATACTCGCTCAGAAAAAAATGAAATTCCTGATATTTTATTCGAATATTTGGTAATTCGTTCAGTAACCATTTTAGAAGTTCATTTGAAGCATTATTGTAAAGAATTTGTTCAAAAGTTTCCAGATAGGGCAGAATCATTATTGAAGAATAGAGACAAAGAAAAAGATTTAGTTATTCAAATTTTATCTTCATATTCCTTTTCTAATTTGGAGGATCTAAAACACTTGTTTTCTACTCTATTGGGGAAAGATTATTTCCAAGTTTTAAGACATCGTAGTGAAGAACATAAAAGTTCTATAGGATATGAAAGTGAACATATCAGGTATGCGTCACCTATTTTTAAGAAATGGGCAATGTTTGAACAACTAATCACTTTACGAAATAAACTAGTGCATGAAAATAAACATATCAACATCAAAAATAAAAGAGTCAGAAAAAATCTGTTGAATACAATATACGAAGTAATTTACTACACAGATAATGAATCCTATAAAGCTCCATATACTGAATCAGAATTTGATGAAATTAGGCCACGGTACTAGTAATGCTGACTACTCTTTATTCATGATCTCCATTAGGATTATGAAACTCAAAAATAATTTTCAATTAATTTGATGAATTTTCAAAATTTAGTAAAATGATTTATTACTTTATTTCAGGTTTATAATACAATGAACAAAATAGTTGTTTTGAGCATAATTTTTATTATATTTTTAGGAACTTTTACCACTTTTGCAAATGCTCAAGAAATTCCATCATGGGTGAAAAACAACGCTGGCTACTGGGCAGGAGGTTCAATAGATGATGCTACATTCATCAACGCATTACAATTTCTGATCAAGGAACAAATTATTATAATTCCAGAAACAAAAATATCAGAAAGCCAATCAAATCAGATTCCACCATGGGTGAAAAATAATGCTAGCTTTTGGGCACAGAATGCCATTACAGATTCAGATTTTATCAATAGCATGCAATATCTTATTGCAAATGGAATCATTGTAATTGAATTAGAAATGGACATTCCAATGTCGTTATCAGGAAACTTTGTCGATGGAGATTTTTTCCACAAAACCTCAGGTCTAGCAACAATAGAATTCTCAAATGAAAAAATACATTTGCATTTAGGTGAGAATTTTAAAACCCTTAATGGCCCAGATCTTTATGTGTATCTTGCAACGGACAAGCATGCAAAAGATTTTGTGAATTTGGGAATGATCCAACGTTTTTCTGGAATGCAATCCTATGAAATATCCAGTGAAATTGATCTTGAAAAATATGATGAAGTCCTAATTTGGTGTAAATCATTTGGTGTGTTATTTGGAAATGCCCAACTCCAACCATAGATAAACAGGTAATCTATGTATCATTTCCATTCATAATACAATAAAACAAAAATCAAAGAAATTTAGAAAAAGTCAAACTAGTTTTAGAAGAAACCCCTAGTTGTAGTCTCTTTCGATACATCTACGCATAAAAATGCAGGTAAAAAAGTACTTTTATTCTCTTATACTTTCTAATTTAGAAACTGCCTGCCATAACTGTGTTCTTACATATGAAGGCATATTGGGATCTTGTGTTACGTCATCTAGGAGACTAATCGTATTTGCAGCCCTAACTGAAAGGGAATATTCTTCGTTATTCAAATCAGTAATTAAATCGGTAATTGATTTTTTTATCGTCTTTGGAGTAGAATTACTAGATGCAATCTGATTTAACGTTTCAATTGCTTCTTTCATTGATTCTTTATTTTGAGCATCCTCTACCATTTCCATCTTTTATTAAAATTTAGGAATATATAGTTACATCTCTACAAATACACTGTCTGATTCTAGTACAACGTTGTATGATGTTAAATCTCTAATTTTCGCTGGAAATTTAACTAATTTTCCAGTTTTACAATCAAATTGTGCTGCATGCCAACCACATGTGATTGTACACCCCTCTAATTTTCCTTCAGATAAACTTGCACCGGAATGTGTACATGAGTCATCTGTTGCATAATAATTTCCATCAATATTTACAACTAAAATCTCTTTTCCATCAATAGATACCTTGATCATCTTTCCAGGAGGAATATCTAATGTCTTACCAGCAATAATTTTTCCCATTGCAGTTTTTATCTGATTATTCTTAATATTTTTTCGTATAACGTGATGATGATTAGAGAGGCAAATATTTCAGACAAAATCCATATTTTGAAATTTTGTAAAGATACTTTTTCTTGGGGAGACTATATAGAACAAGTCTGGGATTTTTGGATATCTGAAGGAAATTTATTCCTATTTGAAAAACAGTTTCCAATTGGAATCTGTCATACATCTTATTCAGAAGATCAAATTTGGATTGAAGGAATACGGATTGATCCAAACTTTCGTAGACAAAAAATAGCATCTAAACTAGTAACACATGCTGAATTAATGGGAAAAACAAAAAATGCCTCATTTTCC
>JAOTZM010000096.1 GCA_029861345.1 Candidatus Nitrosopumilus sp. | reverse complement strand
AAAATCAACTGATCTTTGTACTTTATTTTCTACATTTCCAGATACAGTTACACCTTCATCAGCTAAAATTGAGGGTGAATGAATTCCTTCCATTCTAATAATGACTGATCCAGAATCACTAAAAATAAAATTTCTATAATCGCCACCTATCTGGCTTATTCCCTCATCACGAAAAATTTCTTTTCCATTTTGAAACATAATGAAATTATAATTTATGTCTGAAAGATTGAAGTTAGTGTTTGTCATAAAATAAATAAATTAAAAATAATTTAATAATTTCCACTTTAGAAAAGATAGATGGAAATTCAAAGATATTCAAAACAGAATAAGAAAACGATTAATTTGAATTTTAGTGCTATCAAAAATTTGAAACGCCGTTATAAAATTTAAAACACTGTTATAACTTAATATTTTTAGGTAAATAATATTAAGATTGAATTAAGAGTTTATCTTGTTATGCCAGTAGGAATTATTCCAGACATCAGTGAACAAATGTGTATCGGATGCGCACTATGTGTAGAAATCTGTACCACATTGGGACCAGATGTACTTAGAGTAAAACCAGTTGAAGGCTGGAAGAGAGGTAAAGCATTTGTATTCTATCCAGAGAGATGTATTTCTGATGGTGCATGCATAGGTGTATGCCCAACAAAAGCAATCTTTTGGATGAGACCAATGGACTTTACTGTTGGACAACCAGTTCCACTCTACAAAAACTCAGTATTCGTAAAAGGTTGGACCGAATTAGTCGACTAGATTAGTTTATCATTTTTTAATTTCTTTTTCTTATTTTAGATTTTGACAGCACCAGGCTTACTTTGTGGAATATCTGGTTTTCTCTTTAGCCATAGTAAAGCACCAATGAATAAAACAGCTGGAACAAGAATTATTATTATCATTAACTCATAATATATTTCGAGTCTTTGAGCGGGTTTTGAGTGATAGATTTCATGACTAGTTTTTTCGGGATTATCATAAACTGCAGTAGAAAAATCAACTGATCTTTGTACTTTATTTTCTACATTTCCAGATACAGTTACACCTTCATCAGCTAAAATTGAGGGTGAATGAATTCCTTCCATTCTAATAATGACTGATCCAGAATCACTAAAAATAAAATTTCTATAATCGCCACCTATCTGGTTTATTCCCTCATCATGAAAAATTTCTTTTCCATTTTGAAATATAATGAAATCGTATTTCATTTTTGCAAGATTAGAATTTGTTTGAGGGTCATAAAATTGATATACAAATTGGATTTTTTCATGAGTTTTGATAATAGGTGGATCCCATGTTAGATTAACTTCTATGTTTCTATCTGGAGTATATTGTAAAAGTGGAAATTCTAATTTTTTACCTGTTGCATCATGTGGATAATCTGGAATCTCTTTTTCGACAATTACTACTCCTTCCATCCAAGGATGAATTATACAATAGTATGAGTAGGTACCTGATTCTTCAAATTTGTATGACCAGGATTCTCCTGGCATGAATCGATCACTATCAAAATAACCATCAGCCTTTCCAAAATTATCACTCATCCAGCCAAATCTGCCTGATCCTTCTCCACTAGTAACTGTATGACCTTCTTTGTCGTCGTTGTACCAAGTAATTGTATCACCAACAGTAGCAAACATTTGAGGTGGATCATACCAGACATCTGCAGGAGTATTTAATTCAGGATTGTAGGCACCAAATGGAATATCGATAAAATATTCATCGGCATATGCAGTAGACGTTAAAGATAAAACGACTAATGTTGAAAATAGGATAAGAAATTTCACGATTCTAAAATTGGTAATTTGCTAATTAAATACTAAGGGTTATTTTCAGTAATAGAAAGTAATTATCAACTCAAAGAATCACTTTTAGGCATAACATATTCAAGAAAATTAAAAGCCTTGATATTCATATAAAATAAACATAGAAGAAATTGTCAATCTCATTTAATCTTGATAAAAAACTCATTTTCATGGTAATGATCGTATCTGTTGTTGCTCTTTCAATTACAGGATATCTTAGTTTTAATTATGCTGATGAGATTCTAAAACAACGAGCAGGAGATCAGCTGTTAGGGGAATCGACAGTACGGGGGGAGACTCTGAGACTACTCTTTGAGTCAAGAATTGAGCAAAATAATATTTTAGCAAGTGATCCGATGATTCAGCTTTTAATTTCAGAGATAAATGAAATTCCTAAAGATAAGTTAAAAGAAATCAAGGAATTGAATCGCAGGGATTTTTTAATTCAAGTTCAGGCATTTCAAGAACTAATTGGATTCTCCATAGGATTTGAAGATGTAAAGATAATTGGTATCAATGGAGAAGTTTTCTTTTCTTTAGGCGGGATAACAGATGAGGATTTTGGTGAAAATACTCTTTTCCAAAAAGGATTAAAAGAATCATTTATTGAATTTGAGCCAACTGAAGCTGGTAAAAAAATGATTGTTGTTTCTCCAGTTTTTGCTGACGACAGTAAAAAAGGAGATGAACCAATAGGGGTAATAATTTCAAGAATGAGAACAGCTGCAATTGATAACATTTTACTAAACAGAAGTGGACTAGGAGAAACAGGAGAAGTATACATAGTAAATAATGAGTATCTGATGTTATCAGAATCTAGATTTTTTGAGAACGCAGTATTCCAACAGATAGTAGATACGTTAGGCGTTCAAAAATGTTTTAGTGAAGGACAAGATCATTTAGGATTTTATCCAGATTATAGAGATACCCAAATCTATGGATCTTCTTATTGTGCAGATGATTTAGGGATTGTTTTGATTGCAGAAATTGATAAAGCAGAAGTAGAAAAACCAATAGATATTTTACAAGATAGGATTTTTCAGACAGGAGTAGCAATTACCATAGGAATGGGAATAGCAGCTTTTGTAATATCAAAATCATTTTCAAGACCCTTGATTAAATTGAAAAGTGCTGCAAATAAAATTGCAAGTGGAAACTTTGATGTAAGAACTGATATTAGAACAAGAGACGAGATAGGAGAGTTATCTCATGCTTTTGATTTGATGGCACAAAAACTACAAGAGTCATTAATTGAGATCAAAGAACAAGAAGAAGTGATAAAACAACAGGAAGGTATTTTGCTGAAATTTTCTCAGCATGTACAAAATGATTGTGTGGGAGTAATTGACATGAAAGATTCTACTAAAATTTCAGATAAATTATCAGATGATGATATTACAAAGCTGTATGAAATCTTTCTAAACTTTATGGCAGAAATTGTTCGTAAACATAATGGAGAAGTAGTAAAGAATATTGGAGATGCTTTAATGTTTAGATTTTCAAATGTTGATCCTAATGATTCTACAGTAATGAAAAATATTTTAGAATGTTGTTTATCTATGATTGAATCCCATAACGAACTAAAAAAACAACTCGAAGAAAAAAACATGCCTGAATTAGATTATAAAATTAGTATGACATATGGTTCTGTAAAGGTAGCTCAAAGTACTACTTCTAACATATCTGATATTTTCGGACCCACAGTTAATCGATGCTTTAAAATTAATTCACTTTGTCCAAAAAATAGCTTAGTAGTTGGAATTAATATGTATGAAATTTTAAAGGATTTTCCTGAATATGAGTTTGTACAATTATGCGTAATAGAAATGAAGCAAAAATATGGTTACAGTATTTTTGAAGTTAGAAGAAAAATATTAGATAGTTTTGGAGCGAAATAATCAATAATTAAATTAACAGTTCTCTTTTTTATAATGCCAAAAAAGATGGGAATTGATTATTTCTTAGAAAAACCAAATTTAGATGCCCAGCCACTTTTTTGTTTTTTAGTTGGTTTCTTTGAGAGATTATCTAACATATTATATGTAATTGTAAATCCATGCCCAACCATGGTGGCATCTTTTCCATAATTATCCCTGTCTGGTACAAATTCATCAGCTAAATCTCTGATTTTTTTGGTTTTTACATCAAACAATCGAATTTCTTTACCATTTTCAAGTTTGATTATAGCATCACCACTTAATCCTTGAATAGAAAAGTTTTCAAAAAATCGTATTGAACCGCCCTGTTTTAATTCGATTACAGAATCATAGGTAAGTTTTCCTCCATAAAATAAAATTTCACGTGCAGATATTATTACATCATCTTCTACATTAAGAATAATAATTGTATCAGCATCAAGTCTAACTGTATTTACCACGTTTTCAGTAACAATTTTTCCATTTGGGGCCGAAATATGTGTTCTCTGTTCTAGAGTTTGATAGATACCAACTCTTCCTTCTGGATCTTCAACCTTAAATTTTCGGCCGAAGATGTTTCCTACTACAACATCTCCATTATCTACAGTAATTTTAGCGCCGTTTTCTATTTTATATTTATTTTCTAAAGGATCAACAAATTTAAAATCTCCTCTAGTTAGATGAATATTTGTTTTAAATTCTTGTGTCCATGATGGACTAGTTATACTTCCTTGCATAATTATTGAACCATCATAAGTTAGGCTTCCTGCCATAAAGTTTCCTTTGATTGATAAAGACCCGTTTGCTTTTCTTTCGAGTTCAATTTCGCCAAGAGTTTTTGAACCAAATAATCTTGTTGCAGTTGAATTTGATCTGTTCAGGGCTGCTGCCCATTCTTCAGCAGTTTTCATTTCCTTAGATAGTTGTTGACCTAGAATCTGATTTTTTCTTCTAACATCAGCTTCAGTATCACCGGAATATACTTTTGAGTTTTTTATTTTTTCAATATCTGTTTCAGGATATTTTTTACCAATTTTGAGATCCTCATATGCTTGTTTAATTTTGATGAATTGCTCATTTTCTCCACCACGATCTGAGTGAAATTGAAGAGCCAGTCGTCTAAAAGCATCTCGAATCTCTTTCTCAGTTGAACCTTCCGCTATTTCTAAAATATCATAATTGTTTTCTACCACACTTCACACCAACAGAGTTAATTTTTCTTATTTCCTATACTTGTAGGTTATTACATATAGAATTTCAAAGATATAAAAATGAAAAAAAGTCCGAATTGAACTATTTTACAACTAATACAGGAATCTTTGTTTTGTGCATAACATAGTTTGATGTGCTTCCAAGAAATGTTTCTTTTGCACCGCCCATACCTCTTGCACCAATTACAATCATGTCAAATTTTCCTTTTTCAGCAAATTTGACAATTTCAGAGCCAGTACGGCCTCCACCAGTCATGTATTTGAATTTGGCACCAGCCTTTTGAGTTCTGTTCATTGCAGGACCAATAGCCTTTACAGCTTTTTCTTGTGCTTCATCTTTCATTTTTTGTGTATATTTTATTCCTGCTGTTACAGGTAAGTGAAATACATAAAATCCGGTAATTTCAGCATTGCTGCTCTTTGCAATTTCAATTGCTCTATCTAATCCTCTATTCGAATTTGGTGAACCATCAAGAGGTACTAGAATTTTATTGAATTTTGCCATAAGTACTAAACCAAATTACTCAATATATAAACAATTATGATTTTCAATTCTGGAAATTCGTTATTTGTTAGAGATATAAATCTAGATTCAGTGATGAAAGTTATGTCAATTGTTTTTATAGAAAAATGATATCGACTAGATGATGTCAGTTTCGGATATTTCTAATAAACCAATTTCAATTCTAAAGAATTCTAGTATTTCTGAGGTAATCAAAAAATTATTGGAAAATAACCTTAGCAGATTAATTGTCGTGGATAGTGGAAAGCCAGTAGGCATTATTACTGAAAAAGATGTTGGATTATTCCTATTTACTGAAACAACCAAACAAGGATTAGATAATATCCCTATAACAAAAATTATGAAATCAATATTGTTTGCAGAAGAATCTCTATCTCCACAAAAATCAGCTAAAACAATGATTGAGAAAAAAGTTAGTTCTCTTGCATTGGGTTCTGAGGAAGAACTGAAGAGTATTTTTACCAAAACAGATCTTGTGAAATATTATTTAGATAACATATCAGATGAAAATAAAGTTGTTGACTATATGACACATGAATATGTCTATACACATACTGCAGCACCTTTATTCAAAGTTGTAAAAAAGATGCTAGAAAACAAAGTATCAAGAATAATTGTAAAGGATCAAAATGAAAATCCTGTAGGTGTAATTTCATTTAGGAATCTGTTTAGAATTTCTATTGAATTAGGAAGTGAGGAAGACGATTCAGGATTTACCATTTCAGATCAAATCAGAAAAGGATTTCTTTCGAAGGAGGGATTTGGAAATATTTCATTAGCAAGAGACGTTATGACTAAAGGATTAATCACAATCA